>DCFT01000175.1:20468-39833 GCA_002319885.1 Bacteroidales bacterium UBA1797 | reverse complement strand
CCCGTCTGATCTGCTCAGACGGGTTAATGATATCATTATTTACACACATATCAATCTCACCTCGCCTGAAAGCAAAAATGAAAATGATGATGTGATGTTGATTTATAGTACATTTCTTAAAATTATAAATGCAAATATAGTAAAAAATTAATAAATAGTACAAAAAATGGCGTAAAACAATATATTTTCCTTGTTTATTGCACCATCAACCCCATAAAGTAGTACTGTTTCTTTTAATATTGCTCCCCGGCACCTCTAAGGGGGGTTAAATCTCTAAATGTGTCTGTGGTCATCGAGGCGTCTTAAATTCTTTCAGCAACAAGGTCTCCTACTTCGGTGGTTGAATATCCCATTTTGCCGGCACCCATATCTTTCAATTTGTTAGCAGTTACATACATCACTGCATTTTCGATTGCACTGGCAGCTTTTTCTTCACCAAGAAGTTCAAGCATCATACCACCGCAGGCAATAGAAGCCAGGGGGTTAATGATATTTTGACCAGTGTATTTTGGAGCTGAACCACCTATAGGCTCAAACATGGAAACACCTTCAGGATTAATATTTCCTCCTGCAGCAATGCCCATTCCACCCTGGGTAATGGCCCCTAAGTCAGTTATTATGTCCCCAAACATGTTGGAAGTAACAATTACATCGAACCATTCAGGATTTTTAACCATCCACATGCATGTAGCATCCACATGATAATATTCGCGTTTAATATCGGGATAATCAGCTTTCCCCATTTCATGGAAGGCTCTCTCCCAGAGGTCAAATACATAAGTCAGTACATTGGTTTTTCCACAAAGGGCCAGCGTTTTCTTTTTATTTCTTTTCCGTGTATATTCAAAAGCATATCTAAGACAACGGTCAACCTGCATACGGTTGTAAACCATATTCTGAATTGCAACTTCATGAGGGGTTCCTTTCATGGTAACACCGCCAATGCCAGTGTAAACATCACCGGTATTTTCTCTGATAACAACATAATCAATATGTTCAGGACCTTTATCTTTAAGAGGTGTTGCCACTCCCGGATAAAGTTTAATAGGACGAAGATTAATATACTGATCGAGCTCGAAACGCAATTTAAGAAGAATTCCTTTTTCCAGAATCCCCGGTTTTACATCGGGATGTCCGATGGCTCCCAGAAAAATGGAATCAAACTTTTTTAACTGATCAGGAGCAGAATCGGGTAATACTTCACCAGTTCTAAGGTAGCGGTTTCCTCCAAAATCAAATTCTTCGAAATTCAGTTTAAAACCGAATTTTGATGCTGCCGCGCTCAGTACTTTTTTACCTTCCCTTACAACTTCTGGTCCGGTACCATCACCAGGTATAACAGCAATATTGTACGATTTATTCATAAGTTAATTTTTGTTTTTTAGTGTTTATTTCAAGATAAAGGTCAGTATTTGATATTATATGACTATCGGTAATCAAGCATATAGGATCATAAATAGCTTGAAAATCAATTTATTTACCCCAGCCCCAAGGGGTGTAAATTGATTTTCTTCGCTCCCCGTGGGGTCGGGGTAAACGAAGAAAATCAATGAATTCGTATGGCTGATTCCCGATACTCATTTAATATTATTCTATACGTGTATTAATTTTTTATTAGCAAGTACATTCTGTTCAATATTCTCAATTATATTAAGCATCCTTTCGGTTGCCTTAATAGCCGATTCGGTTTGGTCGGCATCAAAACCCCTGGTCTTGAATTCCTTCCCGTTATAATCCCAGGTAATGACAGTCTCAACGAATGCATCAGTCTTTCCTCCAGGAGGTATAGATACCTGATAATCAGTAAGTATAGGGTACTGTTTTTCAAGTTTGTCGTATATTATCCTCAATGCTTTCATAAAAGCATCATATTGTCCGTCACCCGATGATGTTTCCTGGTACAAATTTCCGTCAATTTCGATCTGAACGCTTGCAAAGGGTTTTAATCCGTAGGAGAGAGAGAGGGAATAGTTTTTAATGAAGATTTTGTAATTAATCTGTTCGCTGCCTAGTACATCAGCTATTATGAAGGGCAGGTCCTCAGTGGTTACATTCTCTTTTTTATCACCTAGTTCAATAACTCTCTGAGTTACTTTTGTGAGCGATTCAGGATTCAGAAACAGTCCGAATTCTTCCAGATTTTTTCTGATAGTTGCTTTTCCTGATTGTTTCCCCAGTGCATATTTTCTTTTTCTTCCAAATCTTTCAGGCAGTAAGCTATTAAAATAGAGATTGTCTTTGCTATCTCCATCTGCATGGACTCCTGAGGTTTGCGTAAAGACATTCTCGCCAATAACCGGTTTGTTTACGGGTATCCTTATACCGCTGAATGTCTCTACAATTTTGCTCGCCTTGGTAATCTCGAATTCATTTATCCCGGTATCTGTCTTAAGAAGGTCGCGGAGGACTCCGATAACACTTGAGAGAGGCGCATTCCCGGCTCTTTCCCCGAGTCCGTTTATTGTAGTGTGAATTCCTTTTATTCCTGCTCTGACCGCTGAAAACACATTGGCAACTGCCAGGTCATAATCATTATGTGCATGAAAATCAAAATGAAGTGAAGGGTAGTGGTCAATGATTTTTTTACAGAAAGTGTAAGTTTGTTCCGGGTTAAGAATGCCAAGCGTATCAGGTAGCATAAATCTTTGAATGTTAGAGTCTTTCAAAGAATCCAACAGATAAAAAACATATTCTTCAGAATGGATCATTCCGTTAGACCAGTCTTCGAGATATATATTAACCTCCATATCGCGCAATTCAGCTTTTCTGAGGATTTCTTTTATATCGCTAACATGTTTTTCAGGAGATTTTTTCAACTGCTTTTCGAGATGACGCAGTGACCCTTTACAAAGCAGATTGATAACTTTTCCTCCGGCATCTGCTATCCAGTTAAGCGAAATATCACCATCAACAAACCCCAGTACCTCTATCTTCCTGTGAAGATTGTTGTGACGGGCCCAGTCAGTGATCTGACGGATAGCCTCAAATTCACCCATGGAAACGCGTGCAGATGCAATTTCAATACGATCGACTTTAAGATCCTTTAACAGAAGCTTGGCGACATGAAGTTTTTCCAACGGTGAATATGATACTCCCTGGGTCTGTTCTCCATCCCTGAGGGTAGTATCCATTATTTCAACTCTCATTATAAAAGACTTTTATTGTTTTCAAAACTGTTTATTGCACTTTTCATGTTCAATAAAAAGTCAATATCATCCAATCCTTTAAGCAGACATTCCTTTTTATATGGATTGATTCCGAATTTGACGGAATCTCCTGTAGCTATAATTGTAAATGTCTGTTTTTCAAGATCAATCTTAACTTTAGTGTCAGGATTCTTTTGAACCATAACCAGGAGTTTTTTCAGCAAATCATCAGAAATTACTATTGGAAGAAGGCCATTATTTAAAGCATTGTTCATGAATATATCAGCAAAGAAACTCGATACAACAGCTTTAAATCCATAATCAAAAATAGCCCAGACTGCATGTTCGCGACTGGAACCACTTCCAAAATTTTTACCGGCAACAAGTACTTTACCTGAGTAAACAGGATTATTAAGAACAAACTCATTATTCTTCTCGCCTGATTTTGTATATCTCCAGTCGCGGAAGAGATTATCCCCAAAACCCTGTCTCGAAGTAGCACTTAAAAACCTTGCCGGGATTATCTGATCCGTATCAACGTTCTCAAATGGCAGAGGTATGCAGGTTGACTCAAGTATATCAAACTTAACTTTTGGCATATCTTATTATTTTTTAACTTTATTTTCATCGTTAATAAATTCCCTGGGGTCTGTTATTCTCCCTGTTATTGCAGCAGCTGCTGCAGTCAGAGGACTTGCCAGCAGGGTCCTTGAACCAGGTCCCTGTCTTCCTTCAAAATTCCTGTTGGAAGTTGAAATTGCATATTTCCCTTGTGGGATTTTATCTTCATTCATAGCCAGACACGAAGAACATCCGGGCTGTCTTACTTCAAAACCTGCATTGTTATAAAGATCTGTCAGACCTTCAGCAACCATTTGTTCTTCTACCTTTTTTGAACCAGGCACTATAAGGGCAGTGATATTGTCGGCTTTTTGTCTCCCCCTGATTATTTGTGCAAACGCCCTGAAATCTTCTATTCTGCCATTTGTACAGCTTCCGATAAAAACATAATCTACCGGATGACCAAGAAGTTTCATGCCGGGTTTAAACCCCATATAATCGAGTGATTTCATAAAGGAAGATGAAGCTTCATTTCCATTTGAATCAGATATGGGAATTGAATCATCGATGGCCATTCCCATGCCGGGGTTTGTACCATAGGTGATCATGGGTTTTATTGACCCGGCGTCAAATTTGAGGTCTTTGTCAAATACAGCATCCTGATCGCTTCCCAGCTTTTTCCATTCCTCAATAGTAGATTTAATGTCATTTACTCCGGGTATTGATGGAAGTTTTTTAAGGTATTCAAATGTTGTTTCATCAGGGGCTATTAAACCGCCGCGTGCTCCCATTTCAATACTCATGTTGCAGATTGTCATCCTGGCTTCCATGCTCAGATTTCTTATAGCTGACCCGCAATATTCCACGAAATAACCTGTTGCCCCGCTGGCAGAGATCTCAGATATTATATACATGATAATATCTTTTGAAGTAACTCCTCTATGAAGCTCCCCATCAAGAGTGATCCTCATCTTTTTTGGCTTTGGCTGAAGAATGCACTGAGTTGCAAGTACCATCTCTACCTCGCTGGTTCCAATACCGAAAGCGATGGTTCCAAATGCTCCATGTGTTGAGGTATGGCTGTCGCCACATACTATTGTCATTCCCGGAAGAGTGTAACCAAGCTCCGGACCAATTACATGTACAATTCCATTTTTCGGATGGTTCAGCCCAAACAGCTCAATGCCATATTCCTGGCAATTCTCGCTCAGCCGTTCAACCTGGGTACGCGATAAGAGATCGCGGATAGCAAGATGTTGATCTTTTGTTGGGATATTATGGTCGGCAGTGGCAATGGTTTTCCCAGGTCTGAATACCCCGATACCCCGTTCTTTCAAACCATTGAAAGCCTGCGGACTGGTTACCTCGTGTATATAATGCCTGTCGATATAAAGAACATCGGGTCCGTCTTTTATCGATTTCACTACATGACTGTCCCAGATTTTGTCGAAAAGTGTTTTTGGCTTCATTGTTATATATTCTTTTATGTGCAAACCTTGTAGAGACGCCCAATTTGGGCGTCTCTACCGTGTATCACAGAGTCTCTACCGTGTATCACAGAGATATTATTTAATTTTTGAAAGAGCGTCAATAAAAGCTTCCACTGAAGCTGTTATTATATCGGTGTTTGCGGAAAAACCATAATAGATCTTTCCCTGGTGTTCTACCTGAATATGCACCTTGCCAAGGTCATCACTGCCTTTGGTAATAGCCTGAATCAGAAATTCTTCGAGATGCACCGTTTTGCTGATCAGCTGTCTGACTGCAGTAAAGGCTGCATCAATAGGGCCGTTTCCTGACGCTGTCGAGAAATGTACTTCTCCATTGATCTTTAAGCCGACAGTAGCGACAGGAATTAATGATTTTCCGCAGGAGACTTGTAGCAGATCGAGCTTAAGTGATTTTTCGCCCTGGAAGACTACGCCAGCAAGAATCCTGATATCTTCATCGTTGATCTCTTTTTTCTTATCGGCAAGCACCAGGAAACGATGGTAGATATCATCAATTTCCTCTTTCCCAAAGCTGAAGCCCAGTAATTCAAGACGATGATTAAGTGCGGCTCTTCCACTGCGGGCTGTCAGAATTATAGATGATTCTCTTATCCCAACCTCAACAGGATCAATGATTTCATAATTTTCCCTGTGCTTAAGAACCCCATCCTGATGGATCCCGGAAGAATGCGAAAAGGCATTTCTACCCACTATAGCTTTATTAGCCTGTACAGGCATGCTCATAAGTGTTGAGACAAGTCTGCTGGTACTAAAGATCAGTTTTGAATTGATCTCTGTTCTTAATTTAAGATCGTGATGACTTTTAATTATCATGGCGATCTCTTCAAGTGAGGTGTTTCCGGCTCTTTCGCCGATGCCATTTATGGTAACCTCAACCTGTCGTGCACCGTTTATGATCCCCATCATTGTATTGGCCGTAGCCATACCCAGGTCATTATGGCAATGAGTTGAAATAGTAGCTTTATCAATATTTTTGACGTTATCCCTGAGATATTTTATCTTTTGGCCATATTCTTCAGGCAGGCAATAACCAGTTGTATCAGGTATATTTACAACTGTTGCTCCCGCTTTTATTACGGCTTCAATAACCTTGGCCAGGAACTCATTTTCACTTCTTCCTGCATCTTCAGCATAGAATTCAACATCTTCAACAAATTTTTTGGCATATTTGACTGCATCCGCAGCTCTTTTAAGTATTTCTTCAGGAGTAGTCTTGATCTTATATCTGATATGAAAATCAGATACTCCGATCCCCGTATGTATACGTTTTCTTTTTGCATATTGAAGAGCGTCAGCTGCTACTTCGATATCTTTTTTAACAGCACGGGTAAGAGCACATATTACCGGGTTTGAGACCGCCTTTGATATTTCTACTACCGATTTGAAATCGCCCGGACTAGAAATAGGGAAACCGGCTTCGATTACATCAACCCCAAGAGCTTCAAGAGCCTGGGCTACCTCAATTTTTTCTATGGTATTTAACTGGCAACCAGGCACCTGTTCTCCATCCCTTAGTGTGGTATCGAAAATAATGACCTTATCATCCATATTTTTCATTTATTTAAAAAGATTATTATTTCACCGGTCTCAGTTTTCTCACTGCAGCACCTGTTCTCCAAATCTCTGAATTGCCAAGTTCTTTAAGTTCAGCATCCAATATCTCTTTATAGTTATCAGCACCGGTAGAGGTGAGGACCCTTACACACTCTTCTCCTGATTTGACCTTTTTGTACAAATCAGTGAATACCGGAAGAGTGGCAGCTTTGAATTTTGGACGCCAGTCAAGCGCTCCCCGTTGTGCTGTTGCGCTGCAGTTTGAGTACATCCAGTCCATTCCCTTTTCATCAACGAGTCTTATAAGGCTCTGGGTGAGCTCTTCAACTGTTTCATTAAAAGCTTCCGACGGAGAATGGCCATTTTCGCGCAGCACCTGATACTGAGCATCCATAATCCCTGCCAGAGCACCCATTAATACTCCACGTTCTCCTGTGAGGTCGCTGTAAACTTCCTGTTCAAACGTTGTTGGGAAGAGATAACCTGAGCCGATAGCAATTCCCAGGGCTATTGTCCTTTCTTCAGCTTTTCCGGTAAAATCCTGAAAAACAGAAAAGCTCGAGTTAATACCAGCTCCTGCCAGGAAATTACGTCTTACGCTTGTTCCTGAACCTTTTGGCGCAACAAGAATGACATCGACGAAAGGAGGCGGGATAACTCCTGTATGTTCCTTATAAGTAATTGAAAATCCGTGAGAAAAATAAAGTGCATCTCCTTTTTTAAGACATGGTTTTACTTTTGGCCAGAGTATACGTTGAGCAGCATCTGAAACCAGATACTGGATTATTGTGCCTTTTTTTACTGCTTCCTCAACCGGGAACAATGTTTTTCCGGGTACAAATCCATCTTTAACGGCTTTATCCCAGTCGGCTTTGAATTCAGGAGCCTGTCCAATTATTACGTTTATGCCATTATCCTTCATATTCATGGCCTGTGCGGGGCCCTGAACACCATAACCGATAACAGCTACTACTTCATTCTTGAGTACTTCGCGGGCTTTCGAAAGTGAAAACTCTTCTCTTGTTACTACATTCTCGACGACACCGCCAAAATCAATTTTTGCCATGATCTTTAAAGATTAAATATGTGATTAAAACTTGTTTTCAATTTAATGTAGGTTCTGTTTTAAAACGGTTAGCCTCATCCATTTCTTTAAGATATGAATTCAGCTCTTTAACCTGCTTGGTTATTGCTACCCTTCCTGATTTGGCAAACTGCAATAAGCCAAACGGTTCAAGCTGATTAAGTAATTCAGCAATTTCTGTCTTATGGCCTGTTTTTTCAATTACCATATATTCAGGTGAAACCTCAAGAATTTTTGCGTTATGTGCCCTCACAATATGATCAATTACATTGCCCGACATAAGCCCGTTAGTGGTAACTTTGAAAAGAGCTATCTCCTGGTAAATTATCTGATCGTCGGTATGGACGAAAACTTTTAAAACATCTATGAGTTTTTCCATTTGCCTGGCCACTTTCTGGATCATTTCATCAGTGGTTTTTACAACGATTGTGAGCAGATACACTCCTTTTACAGCTGATTCAGACGCGGTAAAACTATCAATATTTATCTGTCTTCTTGTTAATATAATTGTTATCTGGCCAAGGATACCTATGTGGTCCTCGGTGAAAAGCGATATTGTATATTCCTGTTTCATAGTTTTTAATTCCATATTAGTATGTTAATCTTATTTCGGAAACCGAAGATCCTGGTTCTACCATAGGGAATACATTTCCTTCCTTTTCTATTACAATTTCAAGCAGATACGGACCATCGGTGTTAAGCATCTCTTCAAGTGAGTCAGAGAGATCCTCCCGCTTCGATACTTTTTTTGCAGGTATACCATAAGCTCTGGAAATCATTACAAAATCAGGGTTTACAAGTTCAGTTGAAGCGTACCTTTTATCAAAAAACATATTCTGCCACTGGCGTACCATGCCCAGGTAATTATTATTCAGGACAATTATTTTTACAGCTACTTTATATTGCAGAATAGTACCGAGTTCCTGTATTGTCATCTGGATGCCACCATCTCCAACAAAGGTAATAACAGGTTTATCGGGTCTTCCTATTTTGGCGCCAATGCCGGCAGGAAGTCCGAATCCCATTGTTCCCATTCCCCCGGAAGTGACCAGGCTATTCGGATGAGTGAATTTATAATACCGTGCTGCATACATCTGATTCTGTCCAACGTCAGTTACAATAATAGCTTCACCCTTGGTTAATTCAGATACACAGGCTACTACTTCACCCATTCTTAGCTCACCTTTTTCGGGTTTTGTTTCGGGTTTTATAACTTTTTCATATTCGGTTTTATCACAGATACGAAATTCTCTGATCCACTTTTCGAATGAATTCTTATTTACCAGTGGTATAAGATATCTAAGTGCTTCTTTTGCATCATTGTTTATTTCAACATCGACTGTGACATTTTTGTTTATCTCGGCCTCATCTATCTCAATGTGAATTATTGTTGCTTGTTTTGCGTATTTCTTAAGATTCCCGGTGACGCGGTCATCGAACCTCATCCCGATAGCAATTATAAGGTCTGCTTCATTTGTCAGGAGATTTGGTCCATAATTGCCATGCATCCCCAGCATTCCGGTAAACAGGCGATGGTCGGACGGAAAACCCGATAGGCCCAGAAGCGTTGATGCAACAGGTATTCCTGTCTTTTCAGCAAACTCCCTAAGCTCATCTTCTGCTCCGGAAATCAGTACTCCATGACCTGCAAGGATTAGTGGTCTTTCGGCATGATTTATCATTATTGCAGCAGATTCTATTGCCTTGGTATGAATTGGGATATGAGGGTTATAGCTTCTTATATATTCACATTTTTTATATTTGAAATTAAGCTTTTCAAGCTGTGCATCTTTTGTTATATCGATAAGGACCGGACCCGGCCTTCCTGATTTGGCAATATAGAATGCCTTAGCAATTTTTTCAGGAATATCCTGTGATTTTTTTATCTGGCAGTTCCATTTAGTAACAGGCATTGATACTCCGATAATATCGGTTTCCTGAAAAGCATCAGTACCAATAAGATTTGATACTACCTGAGCAGTTATAAATACAACCGGGACAGAATCGAGAAATGCATTTGCAATTCCGGTTACAAGATTTGTAGCTCCTGGTCCTGAGGTGGCAAAACAGATACCCGGTCTACCGGTTACCATAGCATATGCCTGAGCAGCATGAGCAGCTCCCTGTTCATGGCGGGTAAGAATGTGCCGAAGCCTGTCTTCATAATCCATAAGCTTGTCGTATACTGGCATTATTGCTCCACCCGGATACCCGAAAATTGTATCCACTCCTTCTTCAATCAGGCATTCCAATATAGCCTCTGCACCTGTAATGTGCATCTGTCCATTAACTTGCAAAATCGCTTGTCCTGTTTCAGTTTCAGTCTTCATATGCATTATTATCTGGTTGTTTTTTATTATTTTAATGTCTTGTGGCCTTTATTACCATATTTGTTTTAAACCTGTACCGGTTTTGCTTATATAATTCGTACTGCTCCAAGGTCTGCAGAGCTTACATTTTTAGCATAAGCTTTCAATGCTGATGAAATAGGGCGGTTACGGTTTTCAGGTTGAAAGGCCCTGTCTCCTTTTGATTCTTCTTCTTTCTGTCTTAGTTTTAATTCTGCATCAGACAGCAGGACATTTATTTTTCTTCCACTAATATCAATTTCAATACGATCACCTGTTCTTATTAGTGCAAGTTCCCCGCCTGATGCTGCTTCAGGTGATACATGACCTATCGATAGACCTGAAGTACCGCCTGAAAATCTTCCGTCAGTAATAAGGGCACATTTTTTATCGAGTCCTTTTGATTTCAGGTATGAAGTGGGGTAAAGCATCTCCTGCATACCAGGCCCGCCCTTTGGACCTTCGTACCTGATGACGACTACATCACCTTCTTTTACTGACCCTTTCAGAATGCCTTCCGCAGCATCATCCTGTGATTCAAATATTATTGCATTACCAGTAAATGAAAAGAGTGAAGGATCGATGCCAGCAGTCTTAACTATGCATCCTTTCCTGGCAATATTTCCGAAAAGTACAGCTAGTCCACCATCTTTGTTATATGGATGACTTACCGACCTGATACATCCTTTTTCCCTGTCGGTGTCGAGTTCTTTGTACATTGTATTATGGGAACCCATTTTAAGATTTTTTTCCATCGATGGGGCACTTTTGTAAACCTCAAATGCTGCAGGTTGTGGTTTGTCTCCCAGTATATCCCAGTCTGAAACCGCTTCATGAAGAGTCGGATAATCAACCCGTTTTACAGATGTATCAAGCAGATCGCCACGTTCCAGTTCACCCATAATTGCCAGAATCCCTCCTGCACGATTAACATCCTGAATATGATATTGTGAGCTGGGAGCAACCTTGCATATATTTGGAATTTTCTTTGATAATTCATCAATATCTTTCATAGTGAAATTAACACCGGCCTCCTGAGCTATTGCAAGAAGATGAAGCACAGTATTTGTAGAACCGCCCATTGCAATATCGAGCGACATCGCATTCAAAAAAGCTTCCTTTGAGGCAACTGATCTGGGGAGTACAGAATCGTCACCGTCGTTATAATATCTTTTGGACAGATCAACAATTAATCCTGCAGCTTTTTCAAAAAGTTTTGTTCTGTTCGCATGAGTAGCCACTATCGTCCCATTCCCGGGTAGTGAAAGGCCTAATGCTTCTGTCAGACAATTCATTGAGTTAGCAGTAAACATACCTGAGCATGAGCCACATGTAGGACATGCCGATTTCTCAATCTCATACAGATCACTATCACTTACAGAGTCGTCAGCACCTGCAACCATTGCGTCTACAAGATCAAGATACTTGTTATTAAAACGCCCGGCTTCCATAGGTCCACCGGAGACAAAAACGGCCGGGATATTAATTCTCATAGCTGCCATAAGCATACCGGGAGTAATTTTATCACAATTGCTTATACAGATCATCGCATCAGCAAGATGGGCATTGCAAACATATTCAACACTATCAGCAATTAATTCCCGCGACGGAAGAGAGTAGAGCATTCCGTTATGACCCATTGCTATTCCATCATCAATGGCAATTGTATTAAATTCAGCGGCGAAAAGACCTCTCTTCTCAATCTCTCTTTTAACAACCTGTCCAATTTCATGGAGATGAGCATGCCCAGGAACAAACTGTGAAAATGAATTAACTATCGCGATTATAGGTTTCCCCATCTGTTCTTCTTTCATTCCGTTGGCACGCCACAGACTTCTTGCACCAGCCATATTTCTGCCGGTAGTTGTCGTTGAGCTTCTAAGTTGCTTCTTCATTTTAGCTAATGTGTATTAAAAAAAAAGCTTCCCGGTTTCCCGGAAAGCTTCTGTATGTCTATAGTAATACATATTATTCCCGGGTCATGCGCACTTGGCAAGAATGAGGATGAGGACAATAATATGGATTAAAGATATTCTCACTGTTTATTATAAATTGATGGACAAATGTACCTATATTTTTAATATATCAAAGGAAAAGTGCGTATTTTCTTAAATTTGGTTATTAATTATTTAAAACCCGAATGTAAAACCTGAAGGTTTTAATATTGAAGTTCAGCAGTTTACACAATGAATTATTTAATATATCAGTAAATTAAAAAAGATTTTATTTTTTTAAGACGCCTGTTTTTACTAATTTTTCTGTTCATGCATTATTATTTTTCTCATCTGTCTATCTATGAATTAACTCAAAATGCAGGAGTGTAAGTTCTAAATCTTTCTCATAAAATAAAATTCTTTCATTTACTTTTGAGAATTATATGGTTTGCTTAGCTGATTTGTTGAAAGTATTTCCAGTCTGCCCTGTTGCCGGATATCAACTGAAGAACTGCCTATCATTATCTTGAACCAACCGGGTTCTACTATCCATTTCATGTTTCTGTCAAGCATTTGAAGCTTCTCAGGCGAAAGAGTGAAATGTACAGTTTTTGTCTCGCCCGGGGCAAGATAAATCCGTTCAAAACCCCGCAGCTCCTTATCAAACCTTATTACTGAACTTACTTCATCACAGATATAAAGCTGTACAATTTCATCTCCTGCTATCTGACCGGTATTTGTGACATCAACTGAAACATCGACATTGCCGGCAGCAAGCTGTTTTTCGGGAGAGATTATGAGATTTGTATATTTGAATGTTGTATAGCTCAGTCCATATCCAAACGGATACAAAACTCCATTCACTGTTGTTTTAGATCCGGTTTGAGCAAAAGGCTTCGATGGGAAACACATCGGGATCTGACCGACTGATTTCGGAAAGGTAACAGTAAGTTTACCTCCCGGATTATAGTCTCCGAAAATAATGTCAGCAAGAGCTTCACCTCCATATTTCCCGGGAATCCACGCCTCAATTATTGCTTCACAGTTCTTTTCAGCCCAATTAATTGTAATTGCCCTTCCATTCATCAGAACCAGGATGACAGGTTTTCCTGTTTCATGGATTTTCGAAAGCAGGAGTTGCTGATTACCGGCAAGGTTCAGATCTGTTCTTGATTTTGATTCCCCCACAATATTATTATCTTCACCCATTACAAGTACGACCACATCTGCCTTGGCAGCTTTGGTTACGGCATCATTTATCTCAGCCATTTCTTCCGCACCGGGTTCTGTAGGGATTAGCTCACTTTCAGGCCAGCCGGAACCTGCAATCTCACAACCCTTTGAATACAATATATTTACAGAGTTGCCAAGCTTTGCCTTAAATGCTTCGACTACCGATTTGTATATTATATTCTTTGGGCCATATCGTGAGAGGCAAAACTGCGTGTTCTCTGCATTGGGTCCGGCTATCAGGATGTTTTTTATATTATCTTTTTTAAGAGGAAGAAATTGATCCTGATTTTTTAAAAGTATCATCGACTCATAAGATGCTTGTCTGGAAACCTTATCATAATCAGGATTGGCAAAAATACGATCAGATTCGTCAGGATTGTCAATGTAAGGATTATCAAACAAGCCGAGCCAGAATTTTACCCATAAAACATCACGAACCCTGCTGTCAAGGGTCTTCAATGAGATGGAACCTTCCTTCACCAGTTCCCTCAATGGCAGGAGATAGGAGTCGGGGGACCTGAATGTTGTTCTTACATTAAGTCCTGCTTCAAGTGCCTGTTTTACCGCATCTTTATAATCGGGAGCAACCCGGTGTTTTGACCATAAAAATTCCAGTGCTTCGCTGTCGGAGACTACATACCCTTTAAAACCATATTGTTGTCTGAGAAGGTTGATAAGAAACTGGCCGCTTCCGGTTACAGGTACACCATCGTAATCATTATATGAGCTCATTGTTCCATGGGCATGACCTTCAGTGAATGCAACACGAAAAGGTTCAAGTAATAATGAATACATTTCATGGGGTGCTATTTGCGGATCAGTGCGGGCATCGCCATCTCTTCCACCTATGGGTATACTGTATGCGGCAAAATGTTTAGGTGTTGAAACTACAGTGTGATCTTTCTGTATTGCGAGAATCTGTTGTAATCCTAATTGAGATACCAGATATGGATCTTCGCTGTAACTGTCCAGCACACGACCCCATCGCGGATCACGAGCTACGTCGAGTATTGGTGAGTATACATTTGTGAAACCGGCAGCTTTTGTCTCAGCTGCAGTAATTGCTCCAATCCGGAAAACAAGCGACTTATCCCATGAGGAACCTACACCAATCTGTGCAGGGAAAAGGGTCGCACCGGGAAAACATGCTCCATAAATTCCTTCATTTGTGAAGTCAACAGGTATTCCTAGCCGCGTCTCCTCAATAAACCATCTTTGAACCTCGTTCATGGCTTTCGCATGAAGAGAGGGCGGCCACGATAGAGCAGAAGATCTGTATCCGTTGCAATGCTCATCGATATTTGCCAGACCGTCTTTCCAGATCTTATGTTTCCATTCTGATGTCGGCAATGAATCCGTCAGCACCTTTGGAAACCCATATAAAGTCACCAGCTGACAGGTTTTTTCATCAATATTCATTTGTCCGAGAAGGTCATCAATCCTTTCATCTATATCAAGATTAGGATTCTCATATGGATCCATCTTTCCATTCTTGTTAAAATCGATCCATCCCTTTTTGTAAATCTCTTTACTTTTATAAGGCGAATATTTATTATTTGCCTGGGCAATAATTGAGGCAGATCCTGTTAACGTAAGAAACAATATGATCAAGGATCCCCTTTTTAAAATTTTCATAAGAAATAAGATTAGATGAATGAGACTATAAATATATTCCAAACCCGTAATAAGTGCAAATCCGGAACATGTTGACGAAAAGTTCATTGCTGAAATTTAAGGAATATTCATTTTGTCTACTAAATATTTATTATCTTGTACATAGTAATCCAACATTCATAACAAACAGAATATGAAAGTTATAGCTCTTTTATTATTAATGTTGTTTTTCTTCCCTGTTTCATTTTCACAGGAGAAACCTATTGTAAAACAAAAAAGCAATCGAATTGAAAAAATCATTGATGCTCAGTGGGCTTTTAATTATTTTCCGAGCTCCTCTGCAAATAGCGGTTATGAAGATCCGGGATATAACGATTCGGGATGGCAGGCGGTAAGCATACCTCATACCTGGAACACATATGAAACTACAAGGGAAATACATCCTTTTATCAGAAATTCCTCAGAATTGGAGAACCCATACTGGTGGCTGGGCTGGGGTTGGTATCGGAAGCATTTTTCATTAGGTAGTGATTACACTGATAAAAAGATCTTTGTTGAGTTTGAAGGAGTACAGAAATATTGTAAGGTTTGGCTGAACGGGAAATATGTTGGAGAACATAAAGGTGGTTATGGTTGCTTCGATTTTGATCTGACATCACTTATAAAGTACGGAGAAGACAATGTTCTGGCAGTTGCAGTAAATAACCGTCAAAACGATGAGTTTAAAATTCTTCCCATGGTTCCCGACAGCTTTGATGTATATGGTGGTATTTATCGTAATGTAAAGCTTGTTATTACTGATAAGCTTTTTATCCCGATGCAGGGTTCTGCAAGCCATGAAGGCGGAACATTCATCACTACTCCCGGTCTTTCTGAAAAAGAAGGCGTTGTGAGAGTACAAACCTGGGTCAGGAATGATAACCTGCTAAAAAAATCATGTGTTCTGCTGTCTTCCATAACAGATGCTGACAACAAAATATTACAGGTTATTAAGTCAGAAGCAGTAATTAATCCCGGAGAACTTTACAAATTCGATCAGACGAGTAAGCTGGTAAGAAAACCTCATCTCTGGTCAACTGAGGATCCATATCTTTATAAGGTTAATTGCCAGGTGTTAGACGGCAAAACAGTTGTTGATGCTTATACCAGCCCTTTTGGATTCCGCTGGTTCAGATGGGACGAAAAAGATAAATCTCTCTATTTAAATGATAAAAAAATTGCGATTCATGGTGGAATCAGGTATCAGGACTATCCATGGCTTGGCGATGCAACACCAGAATGGATTACAGAAATGGATCTTAGAGATATGGCAGAGAATCTTAATTTTAATTTTTTGACTTCACTTTATCCCAACAAAGGACTGCTATACGATCTGGCTGATAAATACGGGATCGTGACAGAAGAGGTATGTCCAGGTGTCAAAGGCCAGAAATTCTCCACCGAGGTTCAGGAACAACAGATAAAAGAGATGATACGTCGCGACCGCAACCATCCCAGTATAATATTCTGGAATATGGGCAGCGAAACCAACAACGGTATTAATTCAGAATTTGTTGTTAATGAAGACTCAACAAGGATCTTAGCTGCATGTTGTATCAGAGAGGATTCCACCGGAGCATTGAGTTCAGCAAATGTTTACACCTGGCTTTATGAAGATCACGGAGCTGCAAGGGATTATCCGGATTCCCGTCTCAGCCATATTGACCCGTCAGGATCAGTCGATATCTACAGGGTACCGAAATATAGCTATTATTTCTGGCAGGCGAACTTTAAAAAAGACCCCATGGTTTTTATTCAGCCAGAATTTTGGAGATCAGTTTACATCGGACAAAAGGAAAAGATTACTGTAAATTCCAATTGTGATACGGTGGAACTGTTTGTCAATGGGGTAAGCAAAGGATTTCTTATGCCCAACCAGTCTAATTATCATAGTGTTATCTTTAAAGATATAGTGGTTGAGAAGGGTAAAATAAGTGCCATAGCTTCAAAAAACGGAACTCAGGTCAAAACTGAGATAGCAATGGCGGGAGAGCCTGCGAAGATTGTTCTTAGGGGATCACAGAAGAAAATAGTTGCAGATAGGGGTTCAGTTGTAATAATAACTGCCGATATAGTTGATTCACAGGGTATTCATGTATATGACGAAAATAATACTGTTAAATGGACATTATCGGGACCTGCAACCCTGGTTGGACCGTCAGTTTATGAATCGGATATTAATAAAGTTCAGGAGAGGGAAGGCGTAGGGTATATGGATATGCCTGTTGCAAATATTATCAGGTCAACCGGAAAGCCGGGGATGATTCATGTAACTCTATCGGCAAGTGGTCTGGCTTCCGGATCTTATGATATTGAGGCTGACGATACTATATCTGACCACTCAGTTATAGGTGAACCTGTTCTTGAGGATAATGGCCGCAGTAAGGTTGTCAGAATTTTACCGGTTGTAAACAGGTCAGATGAAGCGCCTCGTGAAATTAAGATAGCTGACGAGGATTTTAACCTGGGATTGTCAGATGAGAAGGGATACATCAGGATGATGCGGGAATATGTCTTTAAGAACAATCCTGAAGCGGACACCTCAACAGTTGAATTCAGAACTTTATGTGATCTGTTTTCTGCTCAGCTTTTGAATTCCAGCGGTCACCTGAGTGCTGTTGATTATAATTTCAATGCTGATCACTATAATTATTGCAGGCTTATCTGCGGATATGTTAACAGTACCAGGCTCCCGGTGGCTTTTAAAAATGGCTTAAAAAAATATTATTCTGATGCGATAATAATGAAGGGAGTCGAAAAAAATGCCGGGGAAGAGATGAACTGGCTTAATTGGATCCCTTCGGGTGGAACAGTGGTTATAGTGCAAAATGAAAAGAATGATCCTGGGTTAACTGGTGTTATTTATTCTAAGAGCGATCAGCTTGAAGATATAATCTCTGCTGTTTATCCGCAGTTTGTGAATTTTTCAAAAGAAACAAAGGATCGTGATTTTAAATTTATTAGAAAAATAAATCCCTATATTCAGGTTACAAAAGGTTTTCCGAAAGATAATGAAATACAGACAAGCGTTTCATATACAGCAGAAAAAGGACAGCCAATACTGATTCCTTTGCTGAAATTCATTTCGGAATAATATGTTGCACTGTCAATTGTAATCCTTAGTTCCTTTTTCGATAAAAATTAAAGAATAGGTAATTCCATTCCGATGAAAACTTTCATAGATTTATTTTGCAAAAAATTAAATAGTTCTTACATTTACCTTGTATGTTCTTCGATTATAATTAATTAAAAATTAGCAATTTGAGACTTCATAATTTATTAACCTAAAACATTTAAAACTAAACCAGATTAAAATGAAAAAAAGAAACACTATCTCGATTGTTTTATTGGTGGCTGTAAGTGGCCTCATTTTTCCCACTTTTTATTCATGTAATACAATTCATCAGAAAGACATTGGCCTGCAATTGTACTCGATTCGCGACTCCATAGGAAAAGATGTACCTGCAGCTATTGCCAAAGTTGGTAAAATGGGCTACAAATTTGTTGAACCGGCAGGTTACGCAGACGGAAAGCTTTATGGAATGGAACCTGCTGCTTTTAAATCATTATGTCAATCAAACGGCATGTCAGTACTTAGTTCTCATGTAGGTCAGGAATTACCTGATTCGGCTAATATTGAAAAGACCATGGCATGGTGGGATGCTTGTATTGATGCCCATGTTGCAGTAGGCGCAAAATTTCTTATTCAGCCATTCATGGGAGCTGGAGCATATCGCAGTCTTGATACCCTGAAACGTTATTGTGACTATTTTAATATGATAGGTGAAAAGTGCAAAGCTAAAGGCATTCAGTTTGGATATCATAATCATGATAAGGAATTCTCTACCAAACTGGAAGGTCAAACGATTTATGACTTTATGCTTACAAATACTGATCCACAAAAAGTTACTTTCGAAATGGATCTCTACTGGGCTGTTATGGGAGGGGCAAATCCGGTTGATTATTTTAACAAGTATCCGGGTCGATTTGAGCTTTGGCACATAAAAGACAAATATGAAGTTGGGGGAGAAGGTACAATGATGGATTTTGCTTCTATCTGGGCCGGCGCTGCTAAATCCGGGATGCAATATGGTATTGTGGAAGTTGAAGAGTATAAATTCGATGAGTTTACAAGCTGCCAGAAAAGCCTCGAATTCCTTAACGCTGCTCCTTATGTTGTAATGCCCAAATAGTTATAACATAGAACAAATATTTCTATTATAGAACTGAAGAGGCTGTCTCAAAAGTCGAAAATTGCTATAATTCTTTCTCTGTGTCTTCCCTGCCTACCGGCAGGCAGGTCTGTGATCTCTGTGCAACAAATAATTAAGAACTTACACA
>DCFT01000175.1:0-20221 GCA_002319885.1 Bacteroidales bacterium UBA1797 | reverse complement strand
AACTTACACAGAGATCACAGAGTTTCCACAACTTGTCCCGCAAGGCGGGAGAGTTTCACAGAGGACTTTTGAGGCAGCCTCTTTTTATTTGCCTGAAAAATGGATGCTGAATAGTGAGGTTGTCAGATTTAATTGGGACTGAAGTGCTTCCGGGTAACATTAAAATGGCATAAATACATTAATTTTACTATCAGATCGTAAATGAAAGTCAATGCTTTTTGCACATGTTGATGCATGGCAATGGACTCATGATTTCATCTGGTTTGATAATCTCAGGTCGTCAGGGAAGGCTGATTTTTGTGTACAGAAATTGTATTCCGGTATTAAGGGAACAGAAGTTTTTCAATAAGAAAACCAGGAAGAAGATAAAAGGGACAAATTTGGTTAAGAAATCATATGAGACAAAAATCAGATATGAAATCAATTATTTCACTTTTAGTCAGTTTTATTCTTCTGTTCGCTCTCGCAGAAAGTACTGAATGTCAGTTGCATGTTGCTGAATCGGATAATCTGATTAATGCCAGTTACATTTCTCTCGATGGACTGATGTTACCGACAGGAAACTCATCCGGTCACGATGGTAATATTTATAAGGTCAATTCTCCGGTCCTCCGCCTTGTACGTACCACCTCAAAATCACCCGGGGGAACTATACTATTGCTTGCTGGTGGTAATTATGAAGCTCTGAATTTGAATAATGAGATAAAAAAAGCAGCTTCATTTTTAAATACTGAAGGATATAATGTGGCTATTCTTGAATATCATATCGGTAAAGATATCATGATCAGAAATATGGCCTTGCTTGACGCCATGAAAGCTTTCCGGCTTCTTAAGTCTGGCCGTGAATCATTTGGTTTACATGGCGATCGTTTGGACATAATGGGCTTGTCATCCGGAGGACATCTTGCAGCGAGAACTGTCCAAAAACTTGGGGATAAGGAACAACCTGACAAATTAATTCTTATTTCGCCATCAGATCTAGACGAAACATTAACAGGAACGGTATTTCCTGAAGTTATGCCTCCGGTCAGGCCTGTTGCAAAGCTTCTGATTTTATTTTCAGCTAATGATAATAAATCGTGGATTCATAGTGGTGAGGAATATTCAAAAACCTGGAAAGGATATGATGGGCAGTCGACTTATTTTATTTCGACAGATACTTCGAATCATAAAAATTCTGGTAATAATTTTCTGAATGATCAGTCAGAATTACTTCTTAAGGCATTTCTGGAAGCTGATTCCGAAGCAATAGCTTCTGGTTCGAATCCTGCAGCAATGCCGGTCGAAGGTTATGCCTCAGAGCGCCATGAAGAGAAGTTGGCTCTGGTAGCGAAAGAAAAGTTCGACCTGATTTTTATAGGGAATTCCATTACGCATAATTTCGAGAAACCTGAATATCAACCTGTCTGGAACCAGTTTTTTGCTCCACGGCATGCTTTGAACCTGGGAACCAGCGGATATCGTACAGAAAACATTATCTGGAACATCCAAAACGGTGAACTCGACGGACAATCACCTAAAGTGGTTATATTAGAAATTGGGACCAATAATATAGACGAAAAAAATTATCCTACACGCCACACTGCTGGTCAGCTTGCGGGAGGTATAGAGACTATTGTTAAGTTATTGCGCCAAAAGCTGCCCGACACCAAAATTATTGTGCTACGTTGCTTCCCGGGTTGTTATGGAGGTCCGAATCCTACTTCACACCGTGCTATTCTTGAACGGGCTTCAGATATTGTTTCTAAGCTTGCCGACGGGAAACATATTTTTTACTGCGATGTAAACTATGTTTTTCTTAATATGGATGGATCGCTCAACCATGAAATGTTAGGAGACTGGCTACACCCCACACCCGCAGGGGCTAAAGCCTGGGCACAGGCTATGGAACCTTTGCTTTCCGAACTCATGGGCGACAAATCGCTCGATACTGAAATTTCATCAAATACTGCAATTATCCCTGTTCCAAAACTGGAAAATGACAGCTATAACTGGTGGCAACGACATGCTGAAGTCCTCAGAATAAAAGATTCTATCAATCCCGAAATTGTCCTTATTGGCAATTCCATCACCCATTTCTGGGGTGGAGAGCCAAAGCTGAGATATGCCAATGGAACGCTAAGAATTCCGAATGGTCCCAAAACATGGGATTCATTGTTCAGTAAATATCGTGTTCTGAATCTTGGGTTTGGATGGGACCGAACGCAAAATGTTCTATGGCGGCTTGATCATGGAGAACTCGACGGGCTTCATCCACGGACGGTTATTATTAATATTGGTACCAACAATACAAGTGAAACCACTGCTGCACGGAAAAATACAGCATCGGAAATCGTCGACGGCATCAGAACTATCTGCATGCGGGTTCGGTCTAAGGTTCCGGAAGCAAGAATTGTATTAATGGCAATATTCCCCCGTGAACAAAATCCTGCAGATCCGCGGAGGATACTGATTAATGATATTAATTATCAACTTTACAACTTAGCCAATAATCTTAATATCACTTTTATAGATATCGGATCCAAAATGCTTGATACAAATGGTGTTTTTCTTCCCGGCATGACTTACGATTTTTGTCATCCTACAGAAAAGGGATATCAGATATGGGTAGATGCAATTCGTCCATTTATTTCTGAACCTTGAAAATATAAATCATTTATTATGAATATTTTTCGATTTCAGAAACATTTCTTTTCACTCGCAATTTTAGTTATTACAATTCTGATAATTTCTTCCTGTTCGAAAAAGAATGACTTATCTTCGAATGATGATGACTCTGCAAATGATTCTACATTTATAGATCCGGTTGATCCTGCGGTTTCTTCTACGATGGGATTCTTTTTGGACGACTGGCAACCAAAAACTTATGTAGAGCCTCAGTACACTGAAGCTGACGTAGCCTCCAGTCCGGAGACATTAGTGACAGTAGATGCAGCAAATGTTATCACAAAAATACCGTTAACGATCTTTGGGCATAATGCTAACAACTGGATGTCACAGATGTATAATGAACCTGTGTTTATCAATCATCTTAAGAATCTTAAGCCTAATGTGATTCGTTTTCCGGCAGGGAGCGGGAGTGATGCTTTTTTCTGGAATTGTAATATAGATCAACCTCCTTCTGATGCACCAACACGACTTCGGAAGGCTGATGGTACATACCAGACTACCTATCTGTATACTTATGGCAAATCAGCTTATAATTGGGAAGCCACAGTTGATGATTATTATGCTGTGCTGCAACAGAGTACCAGCGAAGGTCTGATTACTGTTAATTATGGTTACGCAAGGTATGGAACCGGTGTTGATCCGGTTGCTTCAGCTGCTCATCTGGCGGCCGATTGGGTACGTTACGACAATGGAAGGACAAAGTACTGGGAAGTTGGTAATGAAAATTATGGCGATTGGGAGTGGGGTTATCGTATTGATGTGGATGCCAATAAAGACGGACAACCAGAGTACATTACAGGTGACCTTTATGCGAAGCATTTCAAGGTATTTGCCGATTCTATGAAAAAGGCGGCTTCTCAAATCGGGAAGACTATCTATGTTGGTGCTGTGATGTATGAATCATCTTCTCAATCGTGGCAGACAACAACTACTCAAACCTGGAACTCAACAATGATTCCGGAAGCTGACGATGTACCCGATTTTTATATAGGTCATAATTATATCACTCCTTATGGTGAAAACTCAGATGCAAGTACTGTTTTGAATTCAGCTTTGACTGTTCCTGGTCAGATGATCTCTTTTATGAAAAGTGAATTTGTTCGAAATAGCGTTAGTGTAAAACCAATTATTTTATCGGAATGGAATATGTGGGCCCAGGATTCGAAGCAGCAGGTTTCGAACACCAGCGGAACATTTGCTGTAATAGTCCAGGCCGAAGCGCTGAAAAATGGATTTGGACTTACTGCCAGATGGGACCTGTACAATGGATGGAACAATGGAAATGATCATGGTCTCTTCAGTGCAGGAGATGAACCAGGAGTAACGCGCTGGAGCCCCAGGCCATCATTCTACTATATGTATTTTTTCCAGAAATGTATTGGTGACAGGTTGGTTAACGCTTCAGTAAATGGAAACAACTACCTGAAAGCATACGCTTCGACATACTCTTCAGGGCAGGGAAGTGTTGCTCTGCTAAATATATCTGCAACTGCACAGAATGTTCAGGTTAAGTTTAAAAATTTCAGGATGGGCAGTCGTTTTTACTGGTATACAATGGAAGGGAGCAATGACAATGGCGAGTTCTCAGGAAAAGTGTTTGTCAACGGAACCGGGCCAGGTACAATTGCCGGAGGCCCTCCTGATTATGAAAACATAAAGGCAAGATCAGCACTGACTTCCAAAGGGATAAAACTTACTGTTCCTGCCTGGAGCGCTGTTTTTGTAATGGTCGATTCAAAATAACTTTTAAACGGACCAGAAGGTGATATGATTTGATTTTTTATGTATTGAATAACCGGTTGATAGTATATAAAATTAGGTGAAATGAAGAAAGTTATTTTAATAAGCATTTTGGTAATGTTTGTGGGAATTGGAGCATTCGCACAGTCTGTCAATACTTTATGGTACAATCAACCTGCCAGTTTATTTGAGGAAAGTCTGGTAATGGGAAATGGCAAGATGGGTGCATCAGTATTTGGAGACATCCGTACTGACAAAATTTACCTGAACGATGCAACATTATGGTCGGGTGGTCCGGTCGATGCAAATATGAACGCCGAGGCATATAAAAACCTGCCTGCTGTAAGGGAAGCATTAAAAAATGGTGATTACAGACTAGCCGATCAGTTACAGCACAGGCTCCAGGGTAAGTACTCTGAATCATATTGTCCTCTGGGTACTTTATTAATTGATTTTATGAATAACGGCAATGCCCGCAATTATTATCGTGAGTTGAATATTGAAAATGCCATTTCAAGAGTAAAATACGAAATTGACAGAGTTACTTACACACGCGAATACTTTGTTTCTTACCCCGATAAGGTTATGATTATCAAACTCACAAGCTCGAAAAGAGGTGCTTTGAATTTTAATATCCGGTTTGAAAGCCCTTTGAAATACAATATTTCAATCGAAAATTCTGTTCTAAAAGCAAGGGGATATGCACCTGTCCATGATGCACCAAATTATTTGGGAGATATTCCGGATGCCGTGGTTTTTGATGGGAAGAAAGGAACTCGTTTTACTTCACTCATAAAAATTAAAAGCAGCAAAGGCAAAATTGTTACTTCTGATAGCACACTCGGAGTTGAAGGTGCTACCGAAGCATTGATATATGTTTCGATAGCCACCAGCTTCAATGGGTTTGATAAAGATCCGGTCACCGAAGGGGCTGGTGATGAAAACCTTGCTAACGGTCAACTGGAAAAAGCATTTCCGAAATCGTTTAATGAATTGAAAAAAATGCATGTAGCCGATTATCAGAAATATTTCAACCGTGTCAGATTGAGCCTTGGAAAAACCGGAGCTCCCGATCTGCCTACCAATGAAAGGCTTAAGCGTTATTCAGAAGGCAAAGAGGATAAAAATCTGGAAATACTTTATTTCCAGTATGGTAGATATTTGCTTATCAGTAGTTCACGAACACCTGAAGTTCCAGCCAATTTACAGGGAATATGGAACCCGTTTCTTCGTCCGCCATGGAGCAGTAATTATACAACAAACATTAATCTTGAAGAAAACTATTGGCTGGCTGAAAATGCAAACCTTTCAGAAATGCATTTACCATTGCTGACTTTTATCAAAAATGTATCTGTAACAGGTGCTATAACAGCTCAAACCTTCTTTGGCTGCAAAGGATGGGTACTATGTCACAATTCCGATATCTGGGCCATGAGCAACCCTGTTGGTAATTTTGGATCAGGAGAACCCGTCTGGGCCAACTGGAATATGGGGGGAACCTGGCTGAGTACAGATTTATGGGAGCACTATATTTTCACAAAAGATGTTGATTTCCTGAAAGACAGCGGCTATCCCCTGATGAAGGGCGCGGCTCAGTTCTGCCTCGATTGGCTTGTAGAAGACAGTGTAGGAAAATTAATCACTTCGCCATCAACTTCACCCGAAAATAAATATATATCTGATAGTGGATACCATGGTGCAACATTGTACGGTGGTACGGCTGATTTAGCGATGATCAGGGAATGTTTTACCCGGACAATTGAAGCATCCAGGCTTTTGAATACTGATACAGATTTCCGAAAAAAGCTTGAAAATGCATTGGCCCGTTTGCACCCTTACCAGATTGGTAAAAAGGGAAATCTGCAGGAATGGTATTATGATTGGGAAGATGAAGACCCTCATCATCGTCATCAGTCACATCTCTTCGGTCTTTTTCCCGGGCATTCCATTGACCCGGTACGGACACCTGAACTGGCAAATGCCTGTCGTAAGACTCTGGAAATAAAAGGTGATGAAACTACAGGGTGGTCAAAAGGATGGCGTATCAACTTATGGGCGCGGTTGTGCGATGGAAACCATGCCTATAAAATGTATCGTGAATTGCTGAAGTACGTAGAACCTAAGGGTGGAGATCCGGTTTACTCTACTGGTGGAGGCACATACCCTAATTTATTGGATGCCCATCCGCCATTCCAGATAGATGGTAATTTTGGCGGCTCAGCTGCAGTGGTTGAAATGCTACTCCGGTCATCAGAAAATGAAATTCACTTGTTGCCAGCTCTTCCCGATGCCTGGGAAAACGGTTCTGTAAAGGGTATTTGTGCCAGGGGTGGTTTCGAAATTTCGATGAATTGGCAACATAAAACATTGAAAAATCTTGTCATATATGCAAAAGCTGATGGAAAAACAACACTGATTTATAACGGCAGTCAAAAGGAAGTTTTTCTTAAAAAAGGACAGAAAATGAAAATAAACTGGCAAAATATAATGAAATGACAGGTGTATATTTCTTTTAACATCTGAAAATTAAAACTTAACGATGAAAACAACAACATTCTTAATTAAACAAGTCCTGTCTGTACTGGCATTGGCATTTATGTCAGTTGCGACCCAGGCAAAAGTAGTATCGTTTACTAAAGACAAGGATGGGATTATTTGCAACCTTGAGAAAGGTCTGATGAAGGTGAAAATATGCACTGAAAATATTATTGAAGTGAAATATACAGTCCTTCCAATATTCCTTGACAAACCTTCACTGGTTATAACCAACGAGTGGAAAGACACACCCGGTTTCACCATAACTGAGAATACAGGAGAAATTGTACTTACAACTTCCAAGGTCGTAGTAATTGTAAACAAAGAGAATAACTCTGTCAGATTTACCGATTTGAAAGGGAATATCATACTCAGCGAGAATGGATCGGATGGCAAATCGATGGTATCTGTTACAATTGCCGGAATACCAACTTATAGCTGCTCAACTCAATTTGTATCTCCTGCAGATGAATCGCTTTATGGTCTCGGATGCCATCCTGAAGATTCACTTTCAATAAATTACAAAGGCAGGAATCAGGATATGACTATCAAATATATGACAGGTGCAGTTCCGGTACTTCTTTCCACAAAAGGTTACGGACTCATGTGGGATAACTACTCCGCCTCAAATTTCTATGGTGCTGAGGACGGAAATACAAAATTCAGGTATGTGTCGGAAAGCGGCAATATGACCGACTATTATTTCATATATGGCCCCGGCTTCGATTCTATCATAGCTTCTTACCGCGAAGCGACAGGAACTGCGCCCATGTTTCCGAAATGGTCTTTCGGCCTTTTCCAGTCGCAGGACAGGTATAAAAGCCAGGCAGAAATTTTGTCGGTAAAAGATAAATACCGTGATAATAAAATTCCTGTCGACTGTATTGTTCAGGATTGGTTTTACTGGGAACCCAATGTGATCGGATCGCATGTGATGTGGCCGGCAAGGTATCCCGATCCAAAGGCTATGGTAGATGAACTTCATAGAGCAAACATTCACGCAATGATTTCCATCTGGCCCGTTTTCTCAAAAGGGACAAATACCTATGACCAGATGGCACATTCAGGAGGATTGACTGACATCTTATGGGATAATGTTATGACACATTTAATGGATAGCTATTATGATGCTCACAGTCCGCAGGCCAGGGAATTATACTGGAAGCAGGCCAATGACAGTCTTGTCGGTCGCTACGGTTGGGATGCCTGGTGGATAGATCAGTGCGAACCCGATAACGGAGGTGATATTGATGCACGAAGAAAAAGCAATTTTGCTATTGGTAGGGGTATAGATTATATGAATACCTATTCTTTAATGCATGCCACCGGTTTGTATAAAAACTGGAGAAGGGATATTCAGGGGAAAAGAGCCTTTTTTCTTATACGTCAGGCATTTGCAGGACAGCAACGGAATGCGGCAACATTATGGTCGTCAGATATAACCTGCACCTGGAACGCATTCCGGAACCAGGTGCCCCAGGGAATTAATGCCTGCGCATCGGGCATACCTTACTGGACTTCCGACATTGGTGGTTACCATTTTCACTGGCAGGCACCCGATTGGTCATCTCCGGCAAACCGCGAGTTGTTTACCCGATGGTTTCAGTTCGGAGCTTTCAGCCCCATATTCAGAATCCACGGGAAAGGCGAAAGGGCACTTTTCTCGGATAACTGGGATGCTTCAACGAAATCTATCCTTTTGAAGTATGATAATCTGCGCTACAGGCTTTTACCTTATATCTATTCCCTGGGGTGGAAGGTAACCAGCGAAGGTTACACTATAATGAGATCGCTTGCATTTGATTTTCCGGAAGATCCTGCTGTTAAATCAATACCAGATCAGTACATGTTTGGTCCTGCATTTCTGGTAAATCCCGTAACTGAAAGATTATACAGTCTTCCGGGCAATAAAAGTTTAAAGAAATCGAGAAAAGTATATCTTCCAGAAAAGGCCAACTGGTACGATTTCTGGACTGGCAGGATGATTCCTGGTGGACAAACTATTGATGCAGTTGCACCTATTGAAACGCTTCCACTTTATATACGGGCAGGTTCAATCGTTCCAATGGGGCCTTACCTTCAGTATGCAACTGAAAAAGCTGCTGACCCGCTTGAAATACGTGTTTATACAGGAGCCAGTACATCATTCCTTCTATACGAAGATGAAAATGATACCTATAATTATGAAACAGGCAAATATGCGACGTTTGCCATTAACTGGGATGAAGCCGGACAAACATTGACAATAGGGGACAGGAAGGGTGATTTTCCAGGAATGCTAAAGGACCGGACCTTCAGAATAGTTTGGGTAAACAGTAAAAACGGAATTGGAATTGAGCCTGCGAAAAATGCTGTTACAGTTGACTATAAGGGGAAAGAAATTAAAGTTAAGAAATAAACTCTTTCCTAACTGCTTTATAAAAGCATATGCTTAAGTTCAAAATAAGAGGAACATTTTTATAAAATATTATCCTTTTTGCAATCATTGCAGGAAGAATAATATTACATTTATGTTTTAAAGTAATCGCGAAAGTTACCGTGTAAGTAAAATTTTAACATTTATATCTATGAAAAAGATTGTTGTAGCAGGTGCAGGAGGTTTCATTGGCGGGCATCTGGTAAAAGAACTGGTTAAAAAAGGTCACATTGTAAGAGCTGTTGATTTGAAACCTTTGAATGAATGGTACCAGGTTTCGGATGATGCGGATAACCTGGTACTGGATTTGCGTCTGAGAGAAAATTGCTATCAGGCTGTAAACGGTTATAATGAGATTTTTAATCTGGCTGCAGATATGGGAGGTATGGGTTTTATTGAAAATAATAAGGCAGCCTGTATGATCAGTGTTCTTATTAATACTCACCTTCTTTTAGCAGCACGTGACTGTGGAATTGACAGGTTTTTTTATGCATCTTCAGCATGTGTTTACAATGGTGACAAACAAACTGATCCGCATAATCCAGGGCTAAGAGAATCAGATGCTTATCCGGCGCTTGCTGAAGATGGCTATGGATGGGAAAAGCTGTTCAGTGAGCGTATGTGTCGTCATTTCAGGGAAGACTTTGGTCTTACAACAAGAGTTGCCAGGTTCCATAACGTTTATGGGCCTTATGGCACATTTGACGGAGGCAGGGAAAAAGCGCCGGCAGCGATCTGCAGGAAGGTCATTGAAGCAGGTATTACCGGAAAGAAGGAGATAGTGATCTGGGGAGATGGTCTTCAGACAAGGAGCTTCATGTACATAGAAGATTGTATTAAAGGGATTCAGGATATTATGTACAGTGATATTGAAGAGCCGCTAAATCTTGGAAGCAGCGAGATGGTTTCAATTAACCAGCTTGTCGACATGGTTGAAGATATAGCTGGCTATAAACTTAAACGGACATATGATCTTAAAGCTCCTAAAGGTGTAAGAGGGCGTAATTCAGAAAACAGTCTTATTAGAAAATATCTCGGATGGGAACCATCAATTTCTTTGAAGACCGGGCTCATAAAAACATATAACTGGATAAGTGAACAGGTCGTAGAAGAAAGCAGAAGGAAAAAAGGAACCAACCGGTTCAATAAATAAGTTTCGCGTCAGATGAAACGCAAAAAAGTTTTGGTAAGCGGGTGCTTTGACCTCCTTCATGGAGGGCATATTGCATTTTTTAAAACAGCAGCAGCTTTTGGAGATTTGTATGTAAGTATTGGAAGAGATGAAAATCTCTTTCTTCTAAAAGGGAAGAAACCGGTATTTTCAGAAGAAGAAAGATTATTCATAGTAAGATCAGTCAGATATGTTTCCGATGCTTTTCTTGCTTCAGGAACAGGGATGCTCGATTTTGAACCTGATCTGATCAGGTTAAAACCCGATATATTCATTGTAAACGATGATGGACATACACCGGAAAAAGAAGCACTGTGTAAAAATCAGGGAATACAGTATATAGTACTCGAAAGGATTCCAGAGCCCGGATTACCACCTCGATCGAGTTCCTCTACAAAAAGTGATGCGAGATTCCCTTACAGGTTATGTCTGGCAGGAGGATGGATCGACCAGCCCTGGGTCTCAAAAATTCATCCGGGCTCAGTAGTTGTAGCCCAGATATGGCCTACAATGGATTTTAATAACAGATCTGGACTTGCTACCAGTTCACGTGATTTTGGAATAAAGATCTGGGGAGACAGGTATCCAGATGGGGATCCGCTGGAAAATGCAAAGATTCTGTTTGGTGCAGAGAATCCTCCCGGGACTAAATATATTTCAGGTTCGCAGGACCACCTGGGGTTACTTATGCCTGGTGTGAACAGGCTTCATTATAACGGTGAATACTGGCCTGATTACATCCAGTCTTCTGTCGAAAAGGGAATATGTGACTGGCTTACGGATGTTATTCATCTGGTGCCTCTTACGCCCAGGCCTGAGGGATATGATCCTTTAAAAGAGATGCATCTTGAAAAGCATTTTATCAAAGAACTGGGAGACGCGGGCGACAGATGCTGGGACAGCATTCTAAGAAGAGATATAGCTGGTTTAGGCAAATCTCTATCCGATACGCTTATAGCTTGGAAAAAAATATTGCCACTTACTGTACCTGATGATATTATGAAAGAAATGGAAACAATATATTTTTCAGATTATCGTGGTGCCATTACTTCCGGTTGTGGCGGCGGTTATATAATAGTTATCTCAGAAAATGAAGTTCCCGGAGCGATCAGGATCAGAGTGCGGAATTAATATGATCACTTTTTAGATTATTTTTAAATACTAATTTGAATCGGAGGGGAAAGATGGTTAATATAAGGCAATCTGACATTGCAAAAAAACTCAATATTTCAAGGGTAACTGTTTCCAAAGCATTACGTGACCATCCTGATATTTCCCTGTCAATGAAGAAGAAGATTATTGAGACTGCCGGGAAAATGGGATACGTTCCAAACCTGATCGCACGACAGCTAAATTCACGGCGTACCTTTACTATTGGAATTGTTGTTCCTGACCTCGAAAACAGTTTCTTTTCATATATTGTTGACAGCATGATTGACTATGCCACAGAGCATAATTATTATGTTATCCTTACTGTTTCCCGCGAGAAGGAAGCCATTGAAAAACAGAATATAGAAAACCTTATCAGCATGAGGGTTGATGGTCTTCTAGTTTGTCTCTCACAGGAAACAACTGACGAACAGGTGTTTACGAAAGCAGGCAAAATGAAAATCCCCCTGGTGTTTTTTGACCGTGCCTTTGAGAGTATGAATTTCTCAAAGGTACTGTTTAATGATAAACCTGGAGCTGTGAATTCTTTAAACCGGATTATCCGGGAAGGATATTCGAGGATAGCAAATTTTTCAGGATACGCAAAAACCAATATAGGGAAAGAACGACTTGAAGGTTTTACAGCTGCTCTTAAACATAACAAGCTTCCCCTAAGGAAAGAATGGATCATAGAAGGTGGATTTGAACTTAACGATGGTTACGAGTCTTTTAAAAAGTTAAACAGTTCGGGAAACCTGCCTGAGCTTATTTTTGCAGTAAATGACAGAGTTGCCCTTGGAGCTTACAAAGCTGCAAAGGAAGCCGGACTCAGAATACCGGAAGATATCGGAATCTTTGCTTACGGGTTTAATGAGATCACTGATTTCTTTGATCCTCAGTTAACAGTCATTAATCAGGATCCAAGAAGAATGGGTTTTGAAGCCTGCAAATTACTTATTAATGAAATTGAAAAAGGAATCAGCAGCGGAGGAAATAAAATTTATATCGAGGAGGAATTTCTTTGGAGGAAATCAGTTAATCGTAAATAATCTATCAGATTTTTAAATTATGAATGGCTTCAGAAACAAGACTAAAAACAATACACCTTCGCTAAAGCTATGGTGGACAAAGAAAGCAAAAAGGTAAAAGTCAAAACCTTATATTAAAGAAAATAAATCGTTGAAAATGAAAACTAATCTTATGAAACAAATTTGCACATCAGTTTTTTTTGCTTTGGTTTTAACATTTTCTGTTTCAGCACAACAGCAAAAACAAGTTGTTACCGAAGGTCCATTCAAACCAACCGATGAGTCGTTAAAACAGTATCAGTGCCCGGAATGGTTCCGCGATGCCAAGTTCGGCATATGGGCACACTGGGGTCCACAGGCTGTTCCCCGGCAGGGTGACTGGTACGCCAGGAGAATGTATCAGGAAAAAGATCCAGCTTACAAGTATCATCTGGAACATTATGGACATCCGTCGGAGTTTGGCTATAAGGATATCATACCACTCTGGAAAGCAGAGAAATGGGATCCGGATAAACTCATGGAACTGTATAAAAAAGCTGGGGCAAAATACTTTGTCAGTATGGGGTCCCATCATGATAATTTTTTCCTGTGGAATTCTAAGCTCAATAAATGGAACGCCGCTAATATGGGTCCTAAAAAGGACGTTGTTGGTATATGGCAGCAAGCCGCAAAAAAACAGGGCATGAAATTCGGAGTATCGGAACATCTCGGTGCCAGTTTTACATGGTTCCAGGCTGCTCATGGTTCCGATAAAGAAGGTCCAAAAGCAGGAGTGCCGTACGATGGTGCAAACCTCAATTACCAGGACTTGTATCACGCCATTACAGAACCGGATGATAAGGACTGGCTGACCAATAACCCTGCATTTCAGCTTGAATGGTACAGAAGTATTAAAGAACTGGTGGATAACTACCAGCCCGATCTTCTCTATTCTGACAGCAGGATGCCCTTCGAAAATGTAGGCCGTACTCTTATCTCTCATTTTTATAATCAGGATATAACAAAAAATAACGGAAAACTTCAGGCTGTTTATACCTGTAAACAACCTTCCGACGGCATGTGGGTCGAGGATCTTGAGCGCGGTGTTAAAGACACAGTTGGCCAATATCCCTGGCAGACAGATACATCAATAGGAGACTGGTATTATCGTACGGGTCAGAAATATAAGACATCGACTGAGGTCATCCAGATGCTTGTGGATATTGTAAGCAAGAATGGCAATCTCTTGCTCAACGTTGTACAGACTCCTGAAGGAGATCTTGAACCTGATATGCTCAAAATACTTGACGAGATTGGGATATGGACAGCGGCAAACGGGGAAGGAATTTACGGATCACGTCCATGGAAAATTTATGGTGAAAAACCTGCTGATGAACCATTGAAGAAGCTTGGCAGATTCGATGAAAACTATGGATATAGCTCAAAAGACATACGTTTTACAACAAAGGGAAACACACTCTACGCATATTGCCTCGGTAAACCTGAAGAAGACATTTTGATAAGATCCCTGGCAAAATCAGCTGAAAAAGCCTCTGATAAAATAGCTTCGGTAACTATGATTGGCAGTACGGAAAAGATCAGCTGGAGACAGACAACTGATGCATTAATAATAAGAAAGCCGGCAAATATGCCGTCATGGCAGGTTATCGGATTTAAAATTGGATTTAAGAAATAGATTTTTTTAAACTACTTTTTTACAGGATGTCTCTATGCTATTTGCTCTGAGCTCTGAACTTTCATCCTCCTTTAAGCCTCCTGATTTCATTGAAGTGGTCCATTGTAAGCTTTTCCCTGGCCTCCCGGGTAGTTTTACGATAGGCCTCAAATTCATTTTTGAGCTCCTGAAACTCATTCTTTGTATTGGAAGTGACCGATAAATTTCTATTGAAGATAAAAATTCCTATCAAAAGTGCAGCAATTAGTCCTAATACAACTGTCCACATGAATTTATTATAGTTCTGTTTGTTGATTTCCATACCAATTACTTTTATACTGTTTTTGGTAGTGGTCATTTCATCGAGTTTTGACTTTGTTGATTCCAGGTCAGACCTGAGTGAATCGATAGTCATGTTTAATTTTGTTGAGGTATTTTTTAGAGCGTTGATTTTCCTGCCACTTGCAATAAGAGAATCAGTCACATTCCCTTTTAGCTTCTGAAACATGTCCTCCCTGATCGCCCGATAGTTTTCGTAGATTCTCGTGTGCTCCTCAAGATAATTCAATTGATCTTTTAATGGATCTTTTAAAAGTACATCAGGCATAGTTACCTGACCAGTTGCTTTTATAACTGTAATGATCACTACAGTTATGATCAAAATACATCTGATTTGTAACTGTTTCATAATTTTCAATCGATTAGGTTATAATGGAATTGACTATGAATATCTAACGTATGACAGAGCTAAAAATTATACACTAAAAAAGTAAATTTATAATCTTAATTGATAACTACTTCATTCATTACCTGAAAAATGCAGAAAATTAGCTTTTTCCGTTTTATAACTTTCTGATCATCCCTGAAATACCGGATTCTGTCGGTAAACCTAAGCAGTTCTTCTATTTAATTAATGTTTTAAAATCTCGGAGCATATATTTATAATGAAAATGAAAGATTCTGCTATAATTTATTGATCTTATTAAGTATGGTTTGAACATGTTATCAATAAGTTTCAGGTAGATTTCTAAAGATTTAACAAACCTTAACATTGGTTTCATTTACCTTTGGTAAAAATTTTACCAAAGAAGTTAATAGGTCAGATTGATAATTAAAAATTATTTGTATGAAAAGAACTTTTATCTCTTTAGTATTGAGTATTGCGTTGTTCATGACAGGACTCTCGCAAAGCACAGTAGCTCCAAAACTGGGTAAGAACCCCATAAAAAGAGTCATTGCGGCAATGACTCTTGAAGAAAAAGCTGCACTTGTTGTCGGGACTGGTATGAGAATGCCCGGAGGACCTCCTCCTTCAGCAACTAATGCAAACCCCCCTGCTAATGCGCCGGCAAATGCTCCTTCGGGACCTGTTGTTGGCAGAACCCAGAGCCTTGTAGAAGGTGCTGCTGGTACCACTTTTGCAATTCCACGTCTGGGTATAACTCCAATGGTTGAGACAGATGGTCCCGCTGGCGTCAGGATTAATCCGACACGTGAAAATGATAATAATACCTATTATTGTACGGCTTTTCCAGTTGGGACACTCCTTGCTTCCTCATGGGACGTTGATCTGGTAAATAAAGTAGGTCAGGCTATGGGGAATGAAGTTCTCGAATATGGCACTGATATTCTTCTTGGTCCTGGTATGAATATTCAACGCAATCCATTGTGCGGCAGAAATTTCGAATATTATTCCGAAGATCCCTATGTTACCGGACAGATTGCTGCTGCTATGGTAAAAGGAGTAGAGTCGCAGGGTGTTGGTGTATCAATCAAACATTTTGCAGCCAATAATGCTGAAACAAACCGGAATTCACTTAATACCATTGTAAGTGAACGTGCTTTACGCGAAATCTATCTTGAAGGTTTCAGGATTGCTGTACAGGAAAGTTCACCATGGACAGTGATGTCATCTTATAACCTGATAAATGGAACATATACTTCTGAGAGTTCTGATCTTTTAACCAGTATTTTAAGAAATGACTGGGGCTTCAAAGGCTTTGTTATGACAGACTGGTTCGGAGGGAAAGATCCTATAGCACAAATGAAAGCAGGAAATGATCTGTTAATGCCAGGAACACCAGACCAGATTAAAAAGATAGTCCAGGCGGTAAAAGATGGAAAGCTCGAGGTTGCTGTTTTAGACAGAAACGTAGAAAAAATACTGAACATAATGTTATTAAGTCCTCGTTTCAAAGGTTATAAATATTCAGATAAACCTGATCTTAAGGCTCATGCAGAAGTAGCACGTGCTGCAGCTGCCGAAGGTATGGTTTTGTTAAAAAATGAAAGTGCACTTCCATTTGGGAATAATATTAAAAATATTGCAGCTTTCGGGAATACATCGTATGATATTATTCCAGGGGGTACCGGTAGCGGATTTGTTAATGTTGCATACAAAGTTCCCCTGACTGAAGGGCTGGAGAATGCAGGTTTTAAAGTCAACGAGGATCTGGCCGGCCTTTATAATAGTTACCTTAATCTGACTAAAGCCGGCCGTCCTCCGCTTAGAGGATTTATGGCTATAATGGGTTCCAGGCCAATTGAGGAATTGAATCTCAACAAGGATATAATCATTGGCATGGCCAATGTTTCGGACGCAGCAATAATAACTATAGGAAGAAATGCAGGAGAAGGCAGAGACCGTACCAATACAAAGGGCGATTTTCAGCTGACTGATTCTGAACAGCAACTTATCAAAAATGTTTCTGATGCTTTCAAGGCTAAAGGAAAGAAAGTGGTTGTAGTTTTGAATGTTGGTGGTGTGGTGGAAACTGCCAGCTGGAGGGAGATGCCTGATGCAATCCTGCTCGCCTGGCAGGGTGGACAGGAAACAGGTAATTCTGTTGCCGATGTCTTAAGCGGAAAAGTAAACCCTTCCGGCAAATTAGCAATTACATTCCCGGTAAACTATGAAGATGTTCCAAATTCAAAAACTTTTCCGGGAAAAGAATTGGTTGAGAACAAAACCCCCGATCAGGGAGCTATGTCATTTGGGAGAAGTGTACCCGCAGTTGTCACTTATGATGATGGAATTTATGTAGGTTACCGGTATTATGAAACATTCAAGGTGAAACCTGCCTATGAATTTGGTTATGGGAAGTCTTATACAAATTTCACTTACAGTAATCTTAAGTTAAGCTCCTCAAAATTCACCGGGAGTATTAAAGCGACAATTGATATTAAGAATACCGGATCAGTTGCAGGAAAAGAGGTTGCAGAATTATATGTTACAGCTCCATCAGGGAAACTTGATAAACCAGCATTGGAACTGAAAGGATTTGCTAAAACAAAACTGCTTCAGCCGGGAGAATCACAAACTCTTTCTTTCGTAATTGACAGCCGTCGTCTTTCTTCATTCGATACACCCACTTCATCATGGATTGCTGAAGCTGGCAAATATGAGGTCAGAATAGGAGCATCATCGGAAGATATCAGGCAGACTGCTACATTCGATCTTGGAAGGAATATTACAGTTAAGAAAGAAAGCGTTTCTCTTGTTCCAAAAGAAAAGATTGCTGAGATCAAACCTTAATGTAAATAGAACAGATTATCATGAAATATAATCATCCTGTTATCCGTCAGACAACGGATGACAGGGTGTATTAATCTATTCTCAGAGCCTTTGCCGGATTGTGTCCGGCTGCTTTTACTGTCTGATAGCTTATTGATAGCCAACCTATAATAAGAACGACCAAAGTTGCAAACAGATAGATAAGAGGACTCATATTGACCTTGCTGGCGAATCCTTCAAGCCAGTATTTTGACCCGAAGTAGGCAAGCGGATATGCTATAAGGGAGGAAATCAGAATCAAAGTAAGTACCTCTTTTGATAACAATCCAAGAACTATTGTGATTGAGGCCCCGTATGTTTTCCTTATTCCTATCTCTTTGGTTCTCTTGTTAGTAATATAAGTTACCAGTCCAATTAGTCCCAGACAGGCAATGAATATTGCAAGAACTGAGAACAAAATAAATATCTTCCCTGTCTTCATTTCAGATGAATAGAGATTATTCCATGTATCGGTGAAAAAGTCATACTGAAAAGGTTGTTGAGTGGTAAAATTCTGCCATTTATCTTCTATGGCTTTAATAGTAGCCTTGATATTAACTCCGGTCAACCTTACAGTGGCATACTGATCACCGCCTCCGCCTCCCATAACTGTAAAACAGACCGGATCAATTGCTTTATGCATTGAAGCTATATTAAAATCCTTCATTACTCCGATAATCTTAAGCTTTTGGAACTGTTGAGGCCCTCTCGGCTGAAGAACAAATTTCCCAACAGGATCTTTCAATCCCAGTGACTTCACAGCGGTTTCATTTAAAAGGATAGCAGTGGAATCAGTACTGTATTCACGGGAAAAGAATCTTCCGTCAATAAGTTGTACACCTAACGCCTGAGGATAGTCGAAACTCACCTGCGCCTGTTCCAGCAGATAAGTCTTTTTTTCAGGATCTTCATCATTGAAAAATGCATTATTACTAAAATTAGTGCCGGGTACCTGCCTGGAGAAACCGACCTTGTCTACTCCCGGAATCTGCAATAGCTGATTCCTGAATGATTCAATCTGTTGCCAGAATGCATCAGGTCGTCGGATTATTATCATGTTTTCCTTATTGAAGCCAAGGTCTTTTTTAGTCATATAATTCAACTGTTTATACACAATTGTTGAGCCTATAATGATAACTATTGAGACAGTAAACTGAAATATGACAAGTAATCCCCTGAGCCTTTTGGACATTGAACCAGGGCTCATGGTTCCTTTTAGAACCTCAACCGGATTGTAAGAAGCAAGAACAAATGCAGGATAAAAACCAGCTGACATACCTACTATAAGAACTAACCCGATCAAAATGCCTATGCCTGATATTTTGTCAAAAATACCAATTGAAAGTTGTTTCCCGATAAGCTGATTAAACGAAGGAGTAAGAGCGTACACAAGGATAACAGCAACTATTGCTGCCAGAGCTACAATTATTACTGATTCTCCCAGGAACTGTGAAATAAGTCCCGATTTATATGCTCCTACAACTTTCTTTACACCAACCTCTTTTGCTCTGCCGGCTGATTTGGCGGTAGCTAGATTTACATAATTGATGACTGCAACGATCAATATTAGAATAGCTATTATTGCAAAGATGTACACAGTTGCTAAGGAACCCATTGGTTCAAGTCCATACTGTGTGGCTCCTTTTAAATGAAGATCCTTCAGAGGTTCCAGTACATATCTGAAATCATTTCCTGCTTTTTTGAAATCATCGATGGAATAACCAAGTATCTGTTGGATCTGGGGGCCGACATACTTTGTCACCATTCCCTGGAATTTTTCCTGCAATTTAGCAGGGTCAGTTCCGTCTTTCACCACAATGTATGTGTAGAAGTTATGACTCACCCATTGCTGATTGTTTGCCTGTCCGGGATATGTGCTCATCGATGCCAGCATATCAAATTTCATATGAGAATTATCCGGCACATCCTGGACTACTCCTGTGACTGTATATAATATGGTATCTGCTTCCACAATCATTTTCTGACCCATGGGATCCTGATTTCCAAAATATTTTTTTGCATATTTCTGAGTCAACACCATTGACCTGGGTCTCACCAATGCAGTTTTTGGATCACCTTTGAGCAATCTGAAGTCGAGTACGCTGAAAAATGTTGAATCAGCGAACAAAACGCCATCTTCATTAAATTTATTTTCACCAAAACGAATAAGCCAGGCGCCCATCCTGTTTACCCGCATGGCAGCCAGCACCTCAGGATAATCCTTTAGCATAGCCTGAGCCATAGGAGCAGCGGTAACAGCCTGGTCCAGAACACCGCCTGCCATCCGGCCAACAACCTTCAGACT
>DCFT01000167.1 GCA_002319885.1 Bacteroidales bacterium UBA1797 | reverse complement strand
AAATACTCCCTGAAAGACAAACCTTGCATGTGGTACATGACCGCCCTGCGACTTAAATCCGAAGCTCCTTTTTTGATATCAAGCACTGAAGATCCGGTAAATACCACATTCAGTTCCGGATGGTAATCGTAGATCAGTTTCAGTTCCTTAGCCCAATCTCTGTATTTATGGATTTCATCTACAAACAGGTATTTCCCATTGCGTTTTACAAACGCATCAGCCAGATCAATTAGCTTGTTATCCGAAAAATAAAAGTCTTCTGCCGTTACATAAAGTGTCTCAGCAGGGTTCAGGTTCTTTTTGATATGCTGTAAAACCAAAGTCGTTTTTCCAACTCCGCGCGGACCGGTAAGTCCGATCATACGACTATCCCAATTTATCTCAGCATAAATGTATCGAAAGAACCCGGTATCTGTCTCTTTAAGAAGTTTAAAAAACTGTTCAAACAATTTCTCCATGGCCGTTTATTTTTATGCAAAGATAATAAAATGCACCGTTTAAATGCAAAGTAATATTAATAATGCACTATTGCAGTGCGTTTAGTTTTACTTGCAAGCAATCATAATACCAGATTGTTGCTCCAGTGCATTAGTGCTTATTTCCAATTCTTCTATACGATTGCGTAATTCTTCATATCCTATGATCATCTGTCGCATTAAAAAAAAGCCCTCATAATGGCTATATTTACCTGGATTGCTGTAGGGCTGTGAAGCAAGGATGAGAGCATTGCAATTCCTTCCTGGGTAAATGCAAATGAAAGGTAACGAGCTCCTCCCCAACTTGAGGTGCCAAACTGGCACCTCAACCCCCTATAACTTGGACTGATATATCAAAATGATATATCACTTTTTCATTAGTATTTTCATTCATAGCTGTAAAAGCCTGTAAAGTTCTAATCTACAGGCTTTGTGTCTTCGATTGTCGTTTTTTGACTTTATCCTTGGCGGTGCGGTCTGAACCATTGGTATTTATTTTAAGGAAATATGAAATCTACTCCTTAAAAATATGAAGTGAAATAAATTTTGCATAAAAACAAGTATTAATGCATAAACACGTATATATTTGGCGAGTATTGCATAAAAATAAATACAATTAATGATAATAAGCTTTAACTATTTTTCTCCTGTAAAGACATCTTGAAAAATAGATTGAAGTGCTTCTATTTCATTATCCGTTAACATTTGGAAAACAGTTCTTCTCCTCTTTGGGAAAATTCCGTTATTCTGATGAGTAAATCGGATAAATAGATCAATTAGTTTATCAGGCTGGAATATTAATTCCCCAACTGAAAGAAATCGGAGCAAGTGACAATATTTTGGAATTACCGGGAAGTGCGGAGTAGGTTTACAGAAAAACTTTCACTTGATATTAAGCACTAATAAATCTTAGATGCTCTTTTGTAAATGAGGTCATGATATGATTTTTTCATATCATCAGGGATGAAACTGATATCAATAAACGCATGCCATTTTTTCATTGAGACATTAAATTTGTCGAACATATTATCAATGGCTTTATTATCTATGTCAAATCTTTTTATTGCTTCAATAAAGTCTGTCCTTTTTATCTTTTTCTTTTTTCCATTTAATGTCAGAGCCAGATCCTCTTCATCTCCTTCCACAACAAGACTTGATGCAACCATATCATAAGCCGGACTTAAGACGTACCCCAATTCAGGTTTATCGATAAGAGAAAAATTCTTTAAATGCATATCCGCATTTCCTGTCAGGAACGAGAATAGAACCTGCTCGAAGAAATTAATTATGTCTAACCCGGGATTAGCCGAATATTTGATAATGGCTTTTCCGATTTGTTCGTGTGATCCATTATATTTTTGCTCTGTTAACCTTTCTGTTAATTGGCACATATCTTCCATGTGGATCTTGACTTCATTTTTCCTGTCAATTCGCCTGGTTATATATGCAAGTTTTCCCGAGCTCAGTCTTATCAGAGAATGCGGTACTACTTCTATTCCCGAAACCCCGGCAAGATGCATAGTAAGATCTTCAAGCTCAGGAAGAGACTGGTATTGCTTTGTTGGCGGCTTTAATATGTATCCACCCCAGAGTCCCACTATTGTAAACCGTTGTGGTTCATCTTTTTTCCCCAATTTATCAAGATGCAATGATAATTTTGGTTGTACACCTGTAACAGTGGTTTGAGATTTTACTACCTTTTCTGCCAGTTGTAACATTTGGTCTTCTGAATAAGGCAATTCAGGTGGATGTGGTGTTCCAAATATCTTCCTGCAACAGCCACTATGAAATTCAGATTTCTCTTCTTCCAGAGGTTGATAACAATATAAGCATCTTCTCATTGGCTGATATTATATGTTTTCTTCTTCGACACTAACTGCACCAATACAATCTTTGCAACAGGCAAGCAGCAAACCCATCCTGTCTCTTGCGTTCAGTTTCCAGTTTTTTTCAGCGATTTCCAATAGCCATCCCTCCGGGATAAGGCCATCAAAAAACGGGAACATTGTTTTACTGACAAATGGTTTATCCTGTAACGGGAGAGTGAGGCTGACAGGTTTTGCCATTGATCCGGCCAGATAATTCTCTTCATATTTGAAAGAATAACCTTCATCGTTTTCAGTTAAAAAACCGGCCAATTCGTTGTGCATATAGACTTTTGCTTTTCTCATCCCTGTACAAGTTTTTCACGGTTCATTGGTTGTGGTCCCAACTCCTGCCCGAAAAGTTTCAATACCTGGTTTACCTTGTCCATTCTAAGAGTTGTTTTTCCCTGTTCAAGGTCACGGATAAAACGGAGTCCTACGCCAGCTTTTTCTGCCAATTGCTGCTGAGTCAGATTCAATCTCTTTCTTTTATCCTTTAGAAAGTCTGATAATGTCATTAATCTTTGCTCCATATTTTGATTTATACCATATCGGGTATAAAGATAGTGTATTTTATTTAAATTATACCATAACGGGTATAAAATTAATTTATTTGAATCATTTTATACCATATCGGGTATAGAGATATGAAAATATAACTAAATCATACCTGATCAGGTATAAGCACAAAATAGATTTGGACTTTCACAATTTTGTAAATAGCCATAACCTCTGGCCTTCTACCCATATTGTATTTTTTAACAAAGTCCAAGTGCCGGAATTGGAATATTCATCCACTTACGGATTTTATGTAACCCGTTATCAGAATCTGTACAATTCAGCTAATTCAAAATCAGACATTATTTGGCATTTACAGATTTCTTATATTTTTTTTGTATAATCTTAAGTTACATTAAGCGAGCATTTATTGGTTTACTGAAAATGATGTTTCCAGATTTTTTATTTTACCGGCCAGATCTGACATATCATTTTTAATTTTGTTGTCAGTTATCCTTGCATAGATCTGAGTTGTTTTTATGTTTGTATGACCCAGCATCTTGCTTACACTCTCAATAGAAACCCCTTTTGA
>DCFT01000143.1:27325-54394 GCA_002319885.1 Bacteroidales bacterium UBA1797 | reverse complement strand
CCTTTTATTGACTCATTCCAATAACGAAGGTTCTTAACCGGAATGTCAAGTGTAACCGTTTTGCCTTCGCCTTGTTCAAGAGTGATACGTGAAAATGCCTTGAGCTCCTTATTTGGCCAATCTACAGATGGATTGATCCGATGCACGTAGGCTTGTACAACTTCGTCAGCCTTCATCGACCCGGTGTTTTTCAGCATGAATGATACTGAGATGACATCTTTCACCGAATATTTGTCTTTGTTTGTTTGTATTGATGAATACTCAAAAGTGGTATAGGTAAGTCCGTATCCGAAGGGATACATTACCGGGATATTCTTTGTATCATACCAACGATATCCAACGAGTGATTCTTCGGAATAGACCGCTGTATTTGGATCTCCGCTTATGTCTGATCCGTTTTCTTTCTTATCTGATTTTGTGGTCTTATCGGTTTCTTTAACAAGGTTGGCGAAAATATCAGAGCTCGTTTTACCCCCGGTATAGTTACCCAGGGCATAAGCCGGTGAATCTTCGAGTTTAACTGGCAGGGTAAAAGGTAAACGACCGCTTGGTGAGATATTCCCAATAAGTACATCGGCAAGTGCATTACCTCCTTCTGAACCGTTGAACCATGAAATAAGAAGTGCTTTTGAAACGGGCCTGACTATGTTGAGATCGTTTGGAGCGCCACTTACCAATACAGTAACAATGTTTGGATTAACTTTTGAAATCTGTTGAAGAAGGTTTTCCTGACCTGACGGAAGCATAATATCCTGTCTGTCGCTTCCTTCGGTTTCAACAGCCCGGTTGTCGCCTCCAATGAAAAGCACTATATCAGCCTTAGCTGCCATATCCACAGCCTCTTTGTTTAATTTTGCATTTTTTATCTCTGTTTCATGTTCTTCTTTCGCTTTTTCCTCAGCTGTTGTTTTGCGGAACATTCTCGCAAAACTAAATTCAACAGGTATATATCCTTTTGCATAAACAATCTCTGCTTTGTCTCCAATCCTGCTTTTTAGTCCTTCAAGAGGAGTAACCTCATACAACGTTTTTACTCCTGCTCCCATACCCCCAAGAGCCATTGTCTGAGTTGCATTAGCACCAATAACAGCAATTACCTGTTTTTTGGAAAGGGAGAGAGGAAGAATCCCATCATTCTTTAGCATAACAATTGATCGTGATGCAATATCATAGGCAATCTTCTGCTGTGCGGGTTGCGAAGTAACTTCTTTATTTGCCTGATCAGCAGGTATTGGTTTAATAGCTAATCTGACACGTAAAATTTCACGTACGCGCTGATTAATTATTTCCTCCGAAACAATACCCGCCTTAACCGAATCGAGAAGAGCTTTTCCCAGATATTTCTCACCAGGCATTTCAACATTCAGACCGTTTTTTATGGATTGCACAGTGCTGTGTGTGCCATTCCAGTCAGATATAACCATTCCGCTGAAACCCCAGTTACCACGGAGTATTTTGTTAAGCAGAGTGTCGTTTTCAGAACACCACCATCCATTGACCTTATTATAGGCTGCCATTACACCATAGGCGTCTGCTTCTTCAACTGACGCCTGAAAAGGAGGAAGATATATCTCACGCATGGCGCGTTCACCTATAATTACATTTACAGTTCCACGATTATTCTCCTGGTTATTCATTGCATAGTGTTTAATGCATGCGGCCACACCATTGTCCTGAACTCCTTTTGTATATCCAACAGCAAGCCTTGAGCTTAAAAACGGATCTTCACTTAAATATTCATAAGTGCGTCCTCCGGTAGGTATTCTCTGAATATTGATAGCCGGACCAAGCAGCATATCCTTGCCACGAAGCCTCGCTTCACGTGCCATTCCTGTTCCGTACGCATATGCAAGTTCCGGACTCCATGTTGCCGCAAGAGCCGATCCGGTTGGGAAAAATGTTGCTTTATCTGTTTCCCATCCAAGTGGATTCCAGCTCCTGGGTTCCATCTCCTCACGGATGCCGAAAGGTCCATCCGTATATACTATATCAGCAATACCAAGTCTTTCTATCCCGGCAGAAACAAACATGTATTTTGCATGAAACATATTTATTTTCTCCTCAAGGGTCATTTTGGTGATGATGCTGTCTATCTGTGGATCATACCGAAGTAAGGCCGATTTATGAACATTCTCTCTTGTACAGCTAAAAAGAATAGTTGCACAGACAATCAGACTAAGATGGTTATAATTCATATTATGAAATTTAGATAATTTTGGTTTTCTAATATACAGAATCATTTGATATTTAAATGTCAACGCCATGTATTTTTGTAATATATACAGAATAATCTGGTAGTCAGAAAGGATGATCAAAAGAATTACATTATTCTTAATAAAAATGATAAAGCATCAATCTGTTCCGCGTGGAAATTTCCAGCGTAAGTTTCATGCGGAAAGGACTTTAAAAAAATCTGCGACAAAGAAACCGCTCTTCACAGATGTTCAGGTTTATATCAATTTCAGGATTGGCAAGTATTATAAACTTGTAGTCAAATTTAAAATTACTGACTGCAATTCATTACAATCATTAGCTATAAAATCCGGTCGATGTAACAATAATTCTTCTATGGTGCCAAATCCGTATGTTACTCCAATCGATTTCATTGAATTATTCTTTGCTCCAATAATATCATGTTTTCTATCTCCAACCATTACACAGTTTTTTGTTTGCAAACTATGAAAAGAAATAGCATAAGAGATTATTTCTGTTTTATCAGTACGTGAATTATCAAGATTGCTACCAATAGTACCACTGAAATATTTGTCCAACTCAAAGTATCTCAGGATTTGTTCCGCGAAAACGGTTGGTTTCGATGTCGCTACGAATAATTTTATTTTATTCACGATTAATGACTCTAAAAGTTCTTTAATTCCCGGGTAAACTTTATTTTCATAAATTCCCTTATGTGAAAAATATTCTCTGTATAATTCTAAAGCTTCATCAGCACGTTTTTCTGTGAGGTTATATCGGGTTAAGAAAGAATCTCTTAGCGGAGGTCCGATAAATGTGTCAAGTTCAGTAACCAGCTCTTCTTTTATTACAAGTTTATCAAGTGCATAAAGAATCGAATTAATAATTCCTTCTCTGGGATTTGTTAATGTCCCGTCAAGATCAAATAATACTGTGTTGATTTTCTTATTCATATTATGATTTCGCAGGAAACATCTTTATTCATATCGTAACGCTTCGACAGGATTCCTGCCCGATGCTTTCCATGATTGCGCAGAAACAGTAATAACTGCTATTAACATAGCTGTTAACCCGGCCAAAGCAAAAACCCACCAGCTCAGGGTAGTTTTGTAAGCAAAGCTTTCCAGCCATTTCCTCATAAAAAAGTAAGCTAATGGGATTGCCATTACAAAGGATATCATTATCCATTTCAGAAGATCCCAGTTTAGCATTAGCATTATTTCACTTATTCTGGCGCCATTTATTTTGCGTATTCCTATTTCTTTTGTACGGCGTTGGGTCGTTAACAGCGACAATCCAAGAAGTCCCATTGAACAAATAAACAAGGCTATGAATGTAAAGATTGATAGCAGCTTTGCCTGTAACAGCTCTGTCTTGTAAACATTTTCATACATCGAACTTACATACTCGTATTGAAATGGATATTCAGGGAACAATTTAGTCCAGACGCTTTTAATGTCAGCCAGGGCTTTTTCCCGGTTGCCTGGTCTGAATGAAACCACAAAATTTATCAGCCACAGGTCTTTTCGTTTAAACATGACCAATGGCTCTATCTCTTTTTTTATGCTTGACAGGTGAAAATCCCTCACTACACCGATAATTTTTCCGGCTGGAATTTTAATATCCCCAATGTTGGTGATAAGTTCGAACTCTTTTCCAATTATCTCATGTGGATTTGTATAATGTAGTCTCCTCATCGCCGACTCATTGATAATATACTCGCCTGAACCTTCATTATCTACATTCTTTTCAGAAAAATTATTCCCGGCCAAGAAATTCAGGTTGAATATGCTCGCAAAAGAATAGTCGCAGGGGAAGATTCCAATATAATTATCAGCTTTATTTGTTTCGTCTTTAATGTAGCCTTCCATTTTGAACTCAAACATGTCGTTTGCCTCGCCACCCGGAGGTTCCATCATCGCTGAAACATTTCTGATGGAATTAAATTTAAGCAGTTCTTGCTTAAAGACCTCAAACTTGTTTTGTACATTGCTATGTACCTCTTTAAAACAAATCAGATCATCAGTTTCAACACCCATGCTGCTATCAAGCGCATAATTGGTTTGCCGATGAATTACAAAGACTGCAACAATCAGCCCTATTGAAATTGTATACTGCAGTACTATTATGCTTTTGCTTAACCCTTTTCTTCTGATCTTGTCTTTATTCTTATTATAAGAAGATGATTTTATGTTGCTTATTCTTTGTTTAATTAATGGTAAAATGCCTGACAGGATGCCAAAAAAACTAAACAGCACAACAACTGATAAAATAAAAGGAGCATTACCCGTGAACAAGTTTAGTGCAAAATGTTTCTGAATGAGTATGTTTGCTAATGCTGCAATAAATGTGCTTATTACAATGGAAGCAAAGACAATGATAATTCCTTCGTATAAGAAATATTTCAGATTCATCCAGCCTGAAGAACCTGACACTTTGCTGACAAACAGATATTTATCACTATAGCCGGCCATGCCAATGTTAAGGTTAGAATAGTTGGTCATTGCAATGAACAATAGTATCAATGCTGCTATAGACAGGGTATATATAACTGACATACTGCTGTTGGCCTCTATCTCCCGCAGTTTATTGGAATGCAGATGTATGTCTGAAATTTTTTGCAGATGGGCTTCTGTTTTTACTTCCTCTGTTTTGTTAACTATATGTGAAAGATAGAATTCTTTAAATCCTGATACTATATTGTCAGGATTGGCATTTTCGGACAATAGTAAATATATCCATGACCAGTCTTCAAAAAAAGATTTGTCAATGGGTGTAGTAATAAATTCGGGGTGGAAATGGCTGTTTTGAGGAAAGTTCTTCATTATGCCTTTTACGGTAAAATCTGTATTGTTACCATAGAATTGTCCTTTTGGCAATGTCAGTATCTGTCCTATGGGATTAAGATTTCCGAATACTCTTTTAGCAAAACTTTCGGAAACTACCATTGAACCAGGATTATTCAATATATTTTCAGGGTTTCCAACCGAAAGCTCAGAATCAAACACTTTAAAAAAAGTACTATCACAAACAAAGGCCTCTCTGACTTCAATAAATTCTTCATTAAATTTCATTACCCCGCCACGGACAGGGACTAATCTCACATAGTTTTCTATTTCAGGAAAGTATTCAGCCATTTTGGGGATGTAAAAGGGATTACTCATCCTGGCAAAATGTTTTCCTGAAAAAACCAGCGGGCTGGTAGTGGTAAACCGGTAAATACGGCTTGAATTTTTATGAAAGCTATCATAGGTCAACTCGTTTTTCAGGAACAACACTATTAGCAATATACTGCTCAATGCCAGACTTAGCCCTACTACTTTGATAAGATTAAGAATAGGTCTTTTTAGAACATTTCTGATGGCAAATATTAATGTCATATAATTTTTAATCTCTTTTGGGTTTAATTCCCCGCCAACAGAGGTGCATCCTGACTGAAGGTATTCTGTTTATTTTGTCATTGTTATTACCGCATTTCTGTAAAAACGATCTTGAAAAGTACTTGATTTCTATATTCACGTATTGAATATCTGTAATTACAATGCGGGCCGGGTCTTATATTCATTTTTGATTGAAAAATTGATTTACGGTTTTGCAGAATTCTTTTGGATGCTCAATTAATGTACCATGACCTGAATTCGGTAAAATCCAAAGTTCTGCTTTGGGAATATTTTGGAAAATCAGCACTGTATGTTCAATTCTTATAATATCGTGGTCGCCGCAAATTATGAGGCATGGAGTTTTGATTTTCCTTAATGATGCCAGACTGATATTCGGCTGTTCCCAGTCGAGCATGAATATTTTCCAGGAATTCTTCTCATCGGTAGTTAATTTCGGCTGATATTTCAGAGAATCATAATAATGTTTTTCATCTTTCCATAAACCCGGTATTAAGGCTGTTGAATCGGGCCACAAGTTCGCACCAGTTGATGCCAGTTTTCTTACTTTTTCCGGATGTCTCAATGCTACTTCCAGGGCAACAATTCCGCCGTCGCTCCACCCAATGATGTAAGACGAATCGATTTTCATCTGATCGAGTAAGCCAGAAACATCATCTGCCATCATTTCAAAACTCAGAGAATCACCGGTGTCAATAGATTTGCCATGAGCCCTGCTGTCGACAGCTATTGTGCGATATCTTTTTGAAAAATATGGTATTATACTTGCCATTGAGGAAATACTTCCTCCGTTTCCGTGAAGAAGCAAAAGAGGCTTACCTTTTCCATATTCTTCAGTATACAGTTTTATACCCCGTACATCATAGTATTTTCCGGCTTTTGAATTATTGCCGTATTGATGTTTTTGGGCATATAGGAAATTGCTTAGGAACAGGCAACATAATAAAAGGTAGATTGACTTCATAGAGTATATTAATGACTATGCGATGTTAAATTTATAATAATTATTTGGGATAATAGTTTATTCAGGGGTGTGACGGCCGACTTTGTTCGCCGTAGCCGATACATGCATCGCTGTCGGTAAACAGTTAGCAACCGAAGGAAGGAGCTCAGCCCTACTGACTTTGTAGGGTCAGCAGGATAAGTCCCGGTACCTGTTAATTGTCTGGATTTTAATATTTTATATTTAATTGAGTTCAGTGTTTTCTATCAAATAGTTATGTTCCAGAGAGTCATCTTTCTTAGGTGGGAGGGAGGGAAATTTCGAAATTTTTATAATCCGAAGTTTTTGAACAGATAGTATTTCGGAAAATCAATAACGATCGTAAACAGAAAGGAAAATCCAAAGATCGTAAGAACTATTAACAGGCTTAACGAAGGAATAAGTATTCCGAATATAGCAATAACTGCAAAGACGATTATAGCTGATGTACTTGATATAAGTAATCCTTTTCCCGGAAGAGATGACCAGAAATGTCTTCTTTCCCTTACGATTAACACCCTGAATTGGCTGTTAAATATAAGGCTAAGCATTACAAGTGTGGTTAGTTCATTCCATTGTAAATGAAAATAGTATTTACCTGCCAGGATTACACTAAGATCTTCCAAAACATAGCATAACGCCGGAATAAGAGATGCTAAAATATTATCCTTCACATTCCATTTATTAGGATTACTGGTATGTTTAACATTGTCGGTCGCCAGTGACATGGTTACGAAATCATTTGCAAATACTAAAAATGACACCCCAAGAAGAGTAAGTAAAATGTTATGCAGCCAGAAGAAACCAATTGTGAGTAAAACGACAAATTCGATGACTTTGGCAACTTTGTTGATTACCCATGTTAGCATTCGCTGATAAGTCTGTCTGCTTATTGTTATTGTATCGATTATTACACCTACACCTGTTTCGGTCAGGACTACACTCGCTGCCGCCTTTGCAACATCGGTTGAATTACTGACAGCTATGCCCATTTCAGCCTGCTTCAGTGCAGGTGCATCGTTAACACCGTCACCTGTCATTCCTATCATGTGCCCTCCGGATTGTAAAAGCTTCACAATGGTATACTTGTCCTCGGGATATATCTCTGCAAACCCATCACATTCATTAACTGTCTTTAATTGTTGATCTGCACTTAGATCCTTAATATCCGCCATTCTGATAATATTATTCCCAATACCAATCTGATTGGATATTTCTTTTGCTATATCCATACTATCTCCAGTTAGCATCAATGGCTTTATCCCAAGCTGCCTGGCCTGGGCTATCATGCTTTTTGAATCCGGCCTGGGTGGATCTGCAAGCGGTAGTAATCCTACAAGCTGAAGATTCTTCAGATCATCTCCTTCTGACCTGGCAACTGCTATAGTTCTGTAACCTTTCTTCGAAAATCCATCCACTGCTTCATTGACTTCCTTTAGTGTTCCTTTGTCTGTGTCATGACATAAAGACATAATCACCTGTGCAGCGCCTTTAACAGCCCTGAATTGCTTTCCGCCGACTTCAATAATTGCCTCTGTTCTCTTAACAGATGGATCGAAAGGAGTGTAAGATATTTGTTTGTAATCATCATTATTTACTCCCGAAATGGTAGCATACCCAATAATTGCAAGATCAATCAGGTCCATTCCTTCTTTGTGGGATGCAAGTGAGGCAATTCTGAGAACATCTTCTTTCCTGTACCCGGAATAGGCGATGCTATCGATAACCGATAACTTGTTTTGTGTGATCGTTCCTGTCTTGTCAAAGCAAATAATATCAATAGAGGCTGCATCCTCCACGGAATCAAGCCTGGTTACCAACGCCCCTTTATTTGCAAGCTCTCTTGCCCCGACAGATTGCACAATGGTAAGAACTGCCGGAAGAGCTACAGGAATTGCTCCCAAAAGAAAAATAACTACAAATGTAAGTATGATTAAGATGCTTATATGCATCAGTAAAGCAGATGCTGTGACTAATACAGAAGCAGCTATACCAAGATACATCATATATTTTACCACAGCCATCATTACTTCCTGCTGATGTGATTTTGGTTTTGCTGTTTTTACCAGCTCGGTTGTTTTACCAAAATAGGTATTTACTCCGGTATTTATAACAATACCCATAGCTTCTCCGCGCCTTACTATGGAACCGGAGTAGATGATGTCAGATGCACCAGTTTCCATTGGCATGGATTCTCCGGTAAGGGCTGACTGATCAACCGAAAGCTCTCCGGTTAAAATCCGGGTATCAGCTGGAACGATATCCCCGAGTTTAACAGATATTACGTCGCCGATCACAATCCATTTAGCATCTTCTTTTGTCCATAATTTATTCCGAAGGATCTTTGCCTTGATCGCTAATTTTTTCTTTAAAAGCTCAATAACCTTTTGTGAGCTACTGGAATGTATTTGTCCGATTATTGCATTTATCGTGAGTAGCAAAAAGATTATCACTCCTTCCAGGTAATGACCCAATGCAAAAGAAAGACCCATGGCCAATTCGAGCAGCCATGGCATTGGCCCCCAATAACGGAGAAGAAATTCAAAAAGAGGATGTTGTTTAATTTCAACGATTTCGTTAGTGCCAAATTTATCGAGACGATCCTTCACATCCTCATCCGAAAGACCTTCTGTTGTTGTTTCCAGGAGTTTAAAAGTATCTTCCAATGATATGTTTTTATATTCAGATGTTGCTCTGATTTTTAAATCCATTTTGATATCAATATTAAATACAATGAATACTCTTTTTCTAAATTAATGTAATTTATTAAGAAAGTCAAATTTATCCGGGAGTGTCAGTCAAAGTTGGTAGCCTGATTGCGCACTTTTGCGGGCTTTGGTTTTGAGCAGTTCAAGCGGCTTGCGAAAGACATGATCCTTCATCTGGTGGACGCGTCGGTCTGATTTGTTACATGTAGCTGTTACATGCTTCAATGTCGGCAGACCTCCGGGGACCTTGCCCTGCAAAACGGTGGACAAGCTCACCACAGGCTATTTAATCTTAACTTGACTATTGGCTATAGGATATATCGATAATTTCAAAAACAACATCTTCCCTGGCTTGTTTTAAAATAACTTTGTCTCCGGTTTTTTTACCTGTTAATGCTCTGGCTATTGGTGATATAAAGGAGACTTTCCCTTTGGAAATATCTGCTTCATCAACGCCGACAATTTGAAAAGTCTGAATACTTTTGGCCGCTTCTATTTTGAGATTTATCATTGCACCGAATCTTACTTCATTAAGAGGTTGCTCGTTTAGATTAACTATTTTGGCTTCAGAAATTCTGTTATTCAAGAGTTGTAATTTTGCATTAATATAGTTTAAAGCGATTCGTTTCTCATTCTCATTGGCATTATTCAGATTGTTTTTTTCATCTTCAAGCATTTTTTTCTCAGCTAATAGTTGATTCATACCAAATGGGGTAACAAAGTTAGTCACTCCTGCTGGTAAATATGCCCTCTGTGGTACCCTAGGAACTTCTTCCTGATCGTCTTCTTTAACAAATCCTCTGCTCATAGCTTAAAAAATATAATTTTCGTCTTTCTTCCAGGAAGTACAAATTTCAGGTCATTCTGTTTCAGGACGACTCATTGCAAATTGTAAACCTAACTGCTAGGCGGTTTGGTTAGTTGACAGTCCGCCAACTGGTGGGCATGTCAGCATGCAACCATATTGACCTTGTCTTGGCAGCGCGACATCCCGAAAGTTATAGGGATGGAAAAACTGTTACAAGCACCTTACCTTTTTATCCATGTCAGGCAAAGTTAAGTTAAGATTTGCTAACTGCTTCAATCTTTTCGGCACATACTATTTCATTTTCCATTGCTTTTTCCACACGGCATATATTTTCTAAAAACTTTTATGTTAAATTCTCCTTTTGATACATGTATTCTACTACTGTCAGGTGATATTAAATCGCCCTCAAATGTGCCGGTAAGAACATCATCCTTACTGTTGGTAATAAAAACATTCCGGCCATAAAAATTATCAAGTGAGTAGTGGCCATTTGAAACACTATTCCAATCCTGGAATTTGTAAAATTGTATTTCAGCATATTTACAATAGTCAGGAACAGGAGGCTCAACAGGTAATGATTCCGGTGAAATCCCCATGATATAAAGAGCAATGACGTATGTCGAATCACATCGGATCAAAGTAATTTGTTTCAAAGTATTGTTGCAATACCCATAATAGTAGCAATTTGAGAAGCTATCAATAGCAGCAACCTTTTCGATATGGTCCGTAAAAGATTTGTACTCATCCCCAAAGTAACCCCTGATGCAACCCAAAGGTATTATTGAGTCAGATTTTTGGATGGTTTGATTAGGAGGACTAAGACTGATTTTGTCAGAAGATTCCTTTGTACAAGCATAAAATAGTGTGAAAACTATCATCATGAAAATCCTACTGGACAATAATATTGACTTCATAATTTAGTTTTTAGCTATTGTAAGATAGGAGTGTTTAATATTTCTGCTTAAAAGAGTAATTGTTTATACGTCTAATACTTTTAGCGTCTATTCTCAAAATGATTAAGCATACGCTAAAGTTACCTAATTTATTGAGAATTCTGTATTAAAAGTCATAGCTTTTTATATTGTCATCCGAGATTGAGAATTGTATCGAAATAATTCATATGAAATTTCTGTTATTATTGATTAATAATTAAGAAACAAGCCACCAATGGGGGTAGCCAAATGAGGACGACACGAAATGGTGGACGAGCTAGCTTCAGGCAATTAATTATACCATACTTGTTACTGGATGGTTAGTTTTAAAACTGTTATGATGTGCAAGAACTCTGTCGTCAAATCATTAATCATTCCATATAGGCAGAGACAGACTGCAAACCTCTTCCGGCAAACTTTAAACTTTTCATTGATATGGGTGGTAGGGTTTAAAGGATGTTAGCGGTTGGCAATTTTTCTTCGATTCATACGTATTAAAAGGAATGTTTATCCAGGCTAGGTTAATGAGAAGTTATGACTATTTCAATGCTTTTCTGGATTTTAAAAATTCTTCTCTCATTTTTGCCAGATCAAAAGAAGAACAATCAATAATTATCTCACGCACAATCTCTATTGGCATCTCGTTCTTATTATTAAAATTGATGCAGCCTTTCTGGAAATTCGCTAAAGGTAAAAGAGTCTTGTACTTTGAATGCAATGTTTTCAAACCATATATTGGCATTAAATGCAATGAAATATAGTGTTTCATACTGGCAAGGCCATATTTCATTACTCCTTTACACTTATAGACAATCATTTCTTTTCCCATCACTGATCCCACTCCGGCAATAACACTTTTATCATTTTTGATAATAGTCGTATGAATATCCGACAATATATTTTGCCTGTCTGCAGCCTGGTTAGCAATGTAAGCTTCAATTTCCATACTCATTTATTTTTGCTTGCCGTTAACTTACTTTTGCGGATACGACAGAGTTAAAATTGACAGGGTAAAAAGTTCATTTTGTTCCGGCATTTGCTTTCTTATCATATTCCGCGTCAACAGGTTCCCAGAGTTCTATCTTATTTCCTTCGTTGTCAAGGATGTGTACAAATTTTCCATAATCATAAACTTCGATTGAGTCTAAAATTGTGACGCCATCTTTTTTTAACTCAGCCACCAGGTTAACCAGGTCGTGTACTCTGTAATTGATCATGAATTCCTTTACGGAAGGGTCAAAATATTTGGTTGAGTCCGAGAAGGCACTCCATTGAGTTATACCATACTTTGTTGGATCATCACCCTGACGCCATTCGAAGCTAGTCCCGTACTGGTCCATGTTAAATCCCAGATGCTTAGAATACCATTCTTTTACTTTTTCAGGGTCTTTGCATTTGAAAAAGACACCACCAATGCCAGTCACTTTTTTCATAATTGCAGATTTAACTTGTTTTCCAGGGATAAATTGTCGGGTAAAGAATCCTGAGAAGAAAATCAACAGGATTAAGGAAGTGATCAGGATAGCTTTTTTCATATATCGATTTCTTATTTCACTGTTTGATATCACATCAGCTGAGATTTGTTTCTAATAAAAGACAAAATGTAGGATTAAAAAAACACCAGAATTCAAAATCAAAACTCAGACCTGAAGTAAGCCTCGGAAACCCCTCATGCCATAGTAAGATTCTGCACCATTGTGATAAACAAAGACATGGTCATATCGACGATCACAAAAGAGTGCGCCTTTGAGTTTTCTAATCTCATCAGGTGTCTTTACCCAGCTTGAAGTTTTCGAATCGAAGTTTCCAAGTTTTTGCAATTCACGATATTGTTCTTCTGTTAAAATTTCAATGCCCATGGCAGATGCCATATCCATAGCGGTATCTTTTGGCTTAAATTTCTTTCTTGACTCAAGCGCTTCATGGTCATAACAAATATTTCGGCGGCCATCAGGGCTTTCCTCGGAACAGTCATAAAAGATGTATTTGCCGGTATTTTTATTATAAGCAACAACATCCGGCTCTCCGCCGGTTCTCTCCATCTCATTGAGTGACCAAATTTTTTCAGTATCAGCTCCAAGCTTTGCCTGTACTTTATCCCATTTAAGATCTTTATGTCGGTTCATGTTGTTCTCGAAACGGACTTTCAATACTCTCAGTAGTTCTTCACGTTGTTCCGGTGACAACTCCTTTTTTGTTTCAGGATTCGACATAGTTTTATATTTACAAAGGAAGAAATCTTATATTGTTCTATTTAACATATGTACCAGGTTCAATGTTCAGATTTTAAAAATCTCTGTCGTATCGGGGACCCTGCTAAATGCTAACCTTTTACAAATTCCCAATCCTTTATCTCTTCAAAGGTTTTGTATCCTTCTTTAACGGAAGGATGAGTTAAGACTGATTCTACACTTACTTCAGGGATTAAATCATCGGCAAGGCCGTTTTTAATGAATATAAAATTGAAGCCTAATTCATTTGCCCCCACAAGTCTGTAGTCTTTCTTTTTTGCCAGATTAACCATTGCGACAGGAGAGGCCCCATGATAATCAGGATGTTTTTTAGAGTATTCTGATTCAGGGTCATAAGGCACAATAATATTATTAAGTCCGAATTCATTATGGGTTTCAATAATAACAACTTTAGGATCGACAATTGATAAAGCATCCCAAACCCAATAATCATTTCCGTCAATGTCAATTGAAAGAAGCCCAATCTCTCCATAAAAGCCGCCGTTTGCGACTATTTGATTTACGTTTTCACGGGTTACTTTTTCACAAATGAACTTTGGTTTATATTGCCAGGGATTTGGATATTTTTTATAAAACCTTCGACCCCGTTTAATACTCCATTTGTCGGTATCAATAAACAAACCATACCAGCCAAAATTGAAAAAGAGATTTGCACAATTACTATTTATGCCATCATTAGACCCGATCTCAATAAACTGTTTGTTGTCCATCCCAATAATAGAAAAGATGAAGATGAGTTTTCCATCTTCTTCAAATTGAGAAAAGACACTGAAGCCTGTATCCGAAAGTTTCGGGACAATTTTTGTTCGGGAGCAATCCTGATAATAGTGAAACAGTTTACGTTGCAAAATTTGATTAGTAGGGTAGAACTTATCACGAATCTTTAGGAATAAGAACCAATTTTTCAGAATGTTACGTATGATGTTCATAGTCATTGGTTTAGCTGTTGATGAAATCTTTTGGTCTGGTGATTCATTGAGTTGTTGTTCTGTCAGCTGTTGGATATGCTGGCCTGTTTCGGCACTTGCGACCTGGGAGCACTTAAGTGCAACAAGATCAGAAGCTGATTAATTAAATTGTCCCTTTATTTTTGTGTCATTAGTAATGTAATGAACAACTCCTGATTGTTTAGTTAAACCGTCTGAAGCCTTCTATTATGCGGTATGCTTTATTAAAAAAATCACTTACTGTAGCATTGAAAAGATCTTTATAAACTATCGGCGTGGAATGCCCCGAATTGGGTAATATCCAAAGGTATGATTCTGGAATGGATTGCGCTATAAGCATGGTATGCTCCGGACGTATGACATCATGATCTCCGCCGATGACCAGAGCAGGACAGCTGATCTTATTTAACTGTGCGGTAGTGATATGTGGCTCGAAAGCTAAGAGCCGCAGTAGCTTAAGATCGTGCTTAACAGAAGGAGTAAGGGGCTTTTCTTTTACCATGTTGTATTCATTCATTGCCCACCTGGCAATAAATGGATCAACGGCAGTACTATCGGGCCATAAGTTGGCGCCTGTCACCGCCAGCTTCTTTACCTTTCCCGGATGACGTATGGCAAGGAGCAAACCGTTTATTCCGCCATCACTCCAGCCTACAACATAACATGAATCAACATGAAGGGCATCAAGCAAGCCATTCAGATCGTCAGCCATCATTTCATAACTCAGGGAATCACCATCATCAAAGGATTTTCCCTGCGACCTGCTGTCAGCGACGATTACCTTATAGTTTTTAGAAAAATATGGGATCTGGTTACCGAAGTTGTTTATGGAACCTCCATTGCCATGTATGAACAATACAGGCTGCCCTGTTCCATAAGTCTCGTAATACATATTGAAGCCCCTTACCTTTACATATTTTCCGGCCTTTTCATTATCGCCGTACTTAATAGTGTCGGTCTGGGCATATGTAACTGCAACAAACGTCAGCAGAACCATCGTGGTAAAGAGAGCTTTTGAAATTTTCATGGTTTAAATTCTAAAATCATATAAAGCTATGAATTTTTCAAAAGAAACATATATTTTGGTTCTCTCATGGCAAACTTCCGTCGCGTCAGTCACATTCCGAAAACAGACTAACAAGGTATAAGAACACAATCAATGCATTGTTGGTCAATAATATGCCGGATTATCAGAATTTTTAAAAGACTTAATGAGACCAACGAAATCAGGAAGACATTGAGTTAATCTGTTCTATATACCTTGTTTAATAGTAAACAATATTGTTTTGTTACTTTCAATCTATCATTTCTTACCCTCACGCCTCACGCCTCACGCCTCATTTCCCTATAGCCTGGCTTTTGCTGTCGCTTTCCACATCTACCTTATGGTCGATCTTTTTAACATTTTTTCCCTTGTTGAACTTATAGGAATAATTGAACATGATAAAATTGGAAACATCAAAGCCTGTAATATTCCTGGAATCGAAAGAAGGAGTCTCAGTTACAACCTTCTGGAAGTTTATATTTTTTGATCCGGGCAGCAGCCAGAATACGCCTATGTTGTGATCTTTTATCTGTTTCTGGCAGCCAATACCATAAAATGGAATGCTGTATGTTTTGCTTTGTGCACTCCTGCTAATTCCATTATAGCTCATAAAGACAAATGCGGTGGTCTTCTTTTTCTTATCGAGAGGAGCAAAGGCATAGCTGGTGATGCTGTATGAGAAGTAATCGAGTGCAGGGATCGTCTGTGATTGTCCGATATACTCATTGATGTGTCCATTGTAGATGCGGGCATTGATATTTACATACCAGAGCATGGTATTAACACCGCCACCTGTCTCATAACCGCTCAGCAGGTTGAAGGATTTGGTCAGAGTAGCAAGAGAACCTGTTATGGGCGAAGTTATGAGCTGATATTCTTTGCCTATCCTGTTGGAATAAAATTCTTTATATACGTAGGGTGAGAAATAGTTACTGCCAAAGTTCCAGGTATAGGTAAGCTGCAGACGGTCGCGGTAATCGGGCTTCAGATTTGGATTTCCCTGGGTCACATCATAATTCTCTCCAACCTTATAATATGGATCCATATCGTAGATCCCGGGCCGGTTAATTCTCCTGTTATATGTGAATTTTAAATTATGAGAAGCTGAAAATTTATACTGGAGGTTGGCTGATGGCAGGAAACAGGTATAATTTGGCTGGGTAACCGAATCAGCTTTGATATGACTGTTTTCGATCCTCAAAACGGCCTGTATCCCGATTTTTTTCACATTCACTGTAATTCCGCTGTACACAGAATTCCTGAACTCATTGTAATCAAATATGTTGGCTGATTCCTGATGATTGATATTAAAAAGATAACTCATCTGCTGATTATACAGCTGATAGCCTGATTCAATTTTCGCCGACATACCGAGAGGCTGGACATAATTCAGTTTAACCGAGAAGTAATTTCTCTGGTTTAAATCATCCTCTGTTCGGGCATAAGAACCGGTCTGCGTATCGGTATCATACAGGTAGGTTGTATTGGTAAAATTATTTCCCGAATTTGATTTAAACCAGTATAAGTTCGACTCTGCAGTGAATTCCTGCACTGGCTGATTAAAAGTCTTTTTATAGAACAGTGATGCTGAAGTTTCATCACTGTGCATATTATTAGCTATCAGCGACGAAACAGTATTAAGCGGGATATTGTTTTTTAACAGGAATGTTCCTCCGGTAATATCTATATTCTGATTCATGGGCTTATAGCTGATATTAAAGCTCATATTGTTATGGTCATTCATATAATAATCGAACCCGGTATTAACCGACCAGCCCGGCATTTTGATTCCTCCTTTACCCGACATGTTGCTGGTGGAATCGGTCATCTTAAAATTGTTTAAAGTCGATGAATTGATTCTGAGTGTTTGCGAGAAGTAGAAACCAGTGATGTAACAGGTTATTTTTCCCATGGCATAGTCGAGACTCCCTGTTGCCTGGGTTGTAGGTTTATTAAACGGTTTATAACTAAGTCCGGCATTACCGTTCATCCCGTACCTTGCTTCTTTCTTCAGGATAATGTTTATTACCCCGTCAATATTTCCCTCATATTTGCCGGAAGGGTTGCTGATAATTTCAATACTTTGTATATCAGATGGAAGTAGCTTGTTGAGATAATCCCGGTCGCGTTGTCTTCCATCAACCTGGATAATAAAGTTGCTGCTGCCGTTAAGAGTTATATTGTTCTGGAAATCTACATTAACCTGTGGGATTTTCTTTAAGATATCGTACCCGTTGCTGGAGGATTTAGCTATGACTTCAGGGATGGCATAAACAGTGCGGTCAACCATTTCCTTGCCTTTGATACGCTCAGCTGTCACCGTTACTTCATTCAGGCTTGTTGTGATCTCCTTCAGAAAAATAGTATCAACAGTTATCACGGCAGGATCCTGCGTAACAACAACTTCTTTGCCATTGGTCTTATATCCTACGAAGCTTACCTTCATAAAATAATTACCCGGTTTTACTTTTTCAAATAAATAGCCCCCGTCTGTCAGGGAGATGACGCCTGTAATCATAGTTGAATCAGGTAACTGAAGAAGTCCGACGGTGGCAAACTGCACAGGCGATTTATCCTTTGCGAAACATACCTTACCTTTTATACTCTGGGCACCTGCAGTAACGGATATTACCAGCAGAAATAATATTAAATATTTTTTCATTTTGTTTGGTTTTCAATTCATTGCAATGCGACAACATTCGATTCGCCGCTTATATCCATAGGTATTTGCATGCTCATTCCGGGCATACTGATACCCAGGTTTCCAGCAATATGTGTTTTAGCTTTAGCATCAATCATTAAACCGGTACGGGTATCTATGGACATGGTCGATTTACTCAGCCCTTTTATATCGTCATAAGTAATTTTTGCTCCACCTGCCATCATCGGAGGTGCATTTACTGCAGCTTTGATATCTGACTGGGCAGTTACGTTTGCAGAGTTGCCATCTATACCATCGAGATGATAAGCGGTTATAATATCGAGTGACATTCCTCCGGAATTTGTATTTGTAGTTACGCTCCAGTCACTGCCTGTTGAGACTACTTTAGCTGGAAGATAATTAGTAAAAGCTTCAACCATTGTTTTTAATGATTTGTCGCTTACCAGGTTTACTATCTGTGTTTTTATGCCGGCAGCCATAGGACCGGTAAGAGTAATTGCACTTGTGTCTTTTGTTATCAGATCGGATAGCATTTTTGCATTTACAATTTCAAACACTTTACCTGTAAAATCCATTTTGATATACAGGGCATTTTTGCTTATGCGGTTCATGATACACGACATTACATCAGCTGCCTCCGATGATTTGATATCGCCTTCATTTACAGATGTGATATTGCTCGTTTTACCCATAGAATTTGTGTTTGATACCAGGGTATCGAGATGTACTTCAGTAATCATAAAATCAGGAGTAACATCAATCATTTTTATTGAAATGGTGTTATGAGTTTTTGATTCAACGGTTTGCTGATTTCCATTTATCGTTTGTATAACTGTCTGTTGTGAGGTAGCACTGAAACGGTAAACTTTATTTTTCTCGAGATTCATTTTGAGGTCGACACTGTTTTGTGCCAAAAGTGAAGCGCCGGAGAGGACTGCTGCACATAATAACAAAATCTTTTTCATCAGGTTGGTTTTAAATAGTTTATCTAAGATATACAAAAATAAACTGCCGGCAGTTGTTTAGAAATGGTTTATCGGCAAATGGATGAATTGAAGGGGTGAATAGCGGATTTGGGTGTGTGTGGTGGGTTGTAGTTAAAAATATTTTTTAAAGATGATAATTATCATTTCATTTTTCAACTGAGATTCTACGAGTTGCATAAATTTACAGAAAGGTGAACTAACTCAAACCGACCTCGTTATGGAAAATAAAGAACTTTCATTTTATGAGGAAGTCAAGGCGAGCGGTATATCCCGCAAAGAATTTCTGAAGTTTTGTACGGTAATGGCAGCATGGCTGGGATTGGAAACCAGTGGTGTCGGTCAGATCGTTAAAGCTCTTGAAACAAAACCCAGGCTTCCTGTGATCTGGTTTCATTTTCAGGAATGCACATGTTGCAGCGAGTCATTTATAAGGGCTTCGCACCCCATCGTTGCCAATATTGTTCTTGATAAGATCTCTCTTGACTATCAGGAGACGCTGATGGCTGCTTCTGGTGTTCAGGCAGAAGATGCTTATAAGACCGTGATGGCAAAATACCCTGGCCAGTATATCGTAATGGTAGAAGGCTCAATACCCACAGAGAATGAAGCCTACTGCTGTATTGGAGGCAGGAGTGCACTTCAGATACTGAAGGAAGCCGTTGCAAATTCCAAGGCAGTTGTCGCATGGGGGAACTGCGCCTCAGCTGGATGTGTCCAGGCAGCAAGTCCAAATCCTACCGGGGCAAAACCTGTTCATAAAGTCATAAGCGGGAAACCTGTGATCAATGTTCAGGGTTGTCCGCCGATTGCTGATGTTATGGCAGGTGTAGTGGTCCATCTTCTCACTTTTGACCGTATTCCGCAACTCGACGGCCTCGGTCGTCCGAAAGCTTTCTATTCCCGAAGGGTACATGACACCTGTTACAGACGGGCTAATTTTGATGCCGGTCTGTTTGTTGAAGCTTTCGACGACGAAGGAGCAAAACGAGGATATTGTCTGTATAAAATGGGATGTAAAGGCCCTGTAACTTATAACTCCTGCGGTATAATAAAATGGAACGACGGCGTCAGTTATCCTATACAATCGGGTCACCCGTGTATCGGGTGTGCTGAAGCCGGGTTCTGGGATAATGGTCCTTTCTATCATCATCTGCCTGCCATAGCAGGTTTTGGCATTGAAACCACAGCCGATAAGATAGGAGTGGCAGTAGGTCTTTCAGCAGTAGCAGGCGTTGCCGGTCACGCTATCCTTACCAATATCCGCAAACATCGCGAGATAACAAATGCCCCTGAGGCAGGTTCCGAAATTAAAACAACTAAAGAAGAATAGTCATGGCTGAAAGAATAGTTATAGATCCTATAACCCGTATTGAAGGTCATCTCAGAGTTGAGATTGAGGTAAAAAACGGAATAATTACCGATGCCTACAGTGCCGGAACAATGGTGCGTGGCATTGAAACCATACTGAAAGGCCGTGATCCGCGTGATGCATGGGCTTTTGTCGGACGTGTATGCGGTGTTTGTACTTCAACACATTCCTTTGCTTCTGTAAGAACGGTCGAAAACGCATTGGGTATTTCAGCTCCTCCAAATGCTGAGCTCATACGTAATCTTATGGCAAATGCCCTCTATATTCAGGACCACGTAGTTCATTTCTATGTTCTTCATGCACTCGACTGGGTTGATGTCGTATCTGCGCTTAAAGCGGACCCTGCCGAAGCATCAAGAATTGCACAGAGCATTTCACCCTGGCCTAAGAGTTCGGTAGGCTATTTTACCGATATCCAGAAACGGTTTAAGAACTTTGTTGACAGCGGCCAGCTTGGTATCTTTGCGAACGGATACTGGGGCCATCCTGCCTATAAGCTCCCTCCTGCAGTGAACCTTATTGCTGTGGCACATTATCTCGAAGCGCTGGAATGGCAGAAAGAACTGGTGAAAGTGCATACAATATTCGGAGGAAAGAACCCGCATCCTAATTACCTTGTAGGAGGAGTGCCCTGTTCGATAAATATTGAAGAAGCAAATGCAGTAAATGCCGAAAGACTGGCAATGGTTGGAAAGCTTTTCGAGGATGCAAAAACCTTTGTTAACCAGGTCTATGTTCCGGATCTTCTTGCAGTGGCTTCTTTTTATAAGAGCGACTGGGGAGCAATCGGAGGAGGTCTGACAAATTATATGTCGTTTGGCGATTTCCCAACTAATGGTTACAATAACCCCGATAGCTTTAAAATGCCCCGGGGAGCCATATTGAACCGCGACCTGAGTAAAATACATGAGATAAAGGCTGATGATCCTGAACAGATCCAGGAATATGTCAATAATTCGTGGTATGAATATTCAAAGGGAGATAATATAGGACTTCACCCGTGGGAGGGTGAGACAAAACTGAATTATACAGGACCAAAACCACCATATGATCAGCTTGATGTTTCAAAAAAGTACAGCTGGGTAAAGACACCGCGCTGGAAAGGTAATCCTATGGAAGTCGGTCCGTTGTCGAGGATGCTTGTCGGGTATGCATCAGGTCGTCCGGATTACAAGGAGGTGATAGAGAGCACATTGAAAAAACTTGATGTACCTGTTGCAGCATTATTCTCGACTCTAGGCCGTACAGCTGCCAGGGGACTTGAGACCAAGCTGGCCTGTGACTGGGCACTTGAATTTTACCAGCAGCTTCTTTCAAATATTAAAAACGGAGACACCCGCACCCAGAACAACGACAGATGGGAGCCGGAATCGTGGCCGAAAACTGCCAGGGGGATTGGAATGGTAGAGGCCCCTCGTGGCTCTTTATCTCATTTCATAGTAATTGATAATAAGCAGATTGCCAATTACCAGCTGGTAGTTCCTACTACCTGGAATGCTTCTCCACGCGATCCACAGGGTAAAAGATCGGCCTACGAAGAGTCTCTCATCGGAACACCGGTAGCAGATCCGAAGCTGCCACTCGAAGTGATCCGCACTATTCACTCATTCGATCCATGTCTTGCCTGTGCAGTACATGTGTACGACGAAAACGGCAGTTATATTCATGATCTTAAAACCTATTAAGCCATGAGAATCAGATCTGTCCCTATGCGAGAGGTACAGGTATGGGAATTACCTGTACGTATTTATCATTGGGTCAATGCTCTCTGTGTACTTACACTTTGTATAACCGGTTATGTGATTGGTAATCCTCCGGCTTTCATGAAAGGTACGGAAGCTTATTTCAACTACTGGTTTGGTACAGTGAGATTTATCCATTTCGTTGCAGCCTTCGTCTTCTTCTTTAATTTCCTGGTTCGTATATACTGGGGATTTGTTGGCAATGAATTTTCGAGATGGTATAATTTTATCCCACTCAAACGTTGCCAGTGGAAGGAGATTTTGACAGTGATTAAGGTGGATGTGTTGCAGGTCACCAATAAACAGATTGATTCCATCGGACATAATTCACTGGCCAGCCTGATCTATTTTATAACCTTCCTCATCTTTCTGATGCAATGTCTGACAGGCTTTGGGATGTATGCAGCAATGAGCAATGCTTTTCTTCCAAAACTGTTTGCCTGGGTGGTTCCTTTCCTTGGTGGCGATATACATGTGCGTCAGTTACATCATATTCTTATGTGGGCCTTCATCCTGTTTGCAATCATACACATCTATCTCGTCTTCTATCATGACTATATCGAACGTCGCGGAGTAACATCCTCAATGATCGGTGGCTGGAAATATATCGAGGAAGATGTAATAGTAAGACATGAGAACAGAACTGAAGAGTGTCCGAAAAACTAGAAACATCTACCTGATCAGATATTGACAACACAGCAGAAAAGTATTCTTGTTTTAGGGATTGGTAATATATTGCTGAAGGATGAAGGTGCAGGCATTCATGTTGTCTCAGCTCTTCGACAGGAAGGTTATGGAGAAGCCGAGCTGATGGATGGCGGCACAGGAGGTTTCCATCTTCTTGGATTTATCCAGTCGTATAAAACGGTTATAATCATTGATGCCTCGCTCGACAAGTATCCCGTGGGTCATTTGAGGACATTACAACCTAGATATGCCAGGGATTTTCCTATACAACTTAGTGCCCATGAGATTGGACTGAAAGATCTTCTCGATTCGGCATTCTTACTTGGTAATATGCCTGATATTTACCTGATTGCCATTTCGGTAAAAGATTTTCAGGAGATGGGGATGGAACTGTCGCCCGAAGTAAAACAGGCTATTCCTGATGCTGTTAAAACAGTAAAAGAGCTGGTGAAGTATCTGAAAAAATAATCCTCGGGCTGCCGGCAAATATTACACTTTTTCAGGAGAGATAACAGATCTTGCCTGCCTGGCAAGCCAGTCGTACCAGAGATCCATTCCCTCACCGGTCTTTGCAGATAAAACAATAAACTCAAGACCGGGATTCAATGAATGCGCATGCTTCATTGTCTCTTCAGTATTAAAATCAACCCATGGGAGAAGATCAGATTTATTAATGATACAGAGTTGTGAAGACATGAACATATAAGGATATTTTAAGGGTTTATCATCGCCTTCGGTGACGCTGATCACAACGACTCTTTTGAATTCTCCAAGGTCAAACATGGCTGGGCAGACCAGGTTGCCTACATTTTCCACAAAGAGGATTGAACCGGCATCAACATCCAGTTTTTTTAATGCCGAATCAATCATCCTGGCATCGAGATGGCAACCTGAACCAGTGTTTATCTGGATGGCCGGAGCACCGGCTTTTTCTATCCTGTTGGCGTCAATCGGAGTTTGCTGGTCACCTTCGATGACAGACATTTTGTGAGTGGCTTTCAATGCAGCTATTGTTTTTTCAAGGATACTTGTTTTACCTGAGCCGGGAGAGCTTACCATATTCAGACAAAGAACTTTCCTTCCTTCAAAAAAACGGCGGTTCAGCTGGGCAAGCCTGTCATTCTCCGACAGAATATCAATGTTCAGATCAATAAGTCTTTTATCTGACTGATTGTTATAATGGTCATGATCGTGTTCATGGCTGTGCCAGGCGTCATGTTCGTGTTCATGGTCATGAGAGTGTTCATGATCGTGATTATGTTCATGATCGTGAGGGTATTCGTGATTATGGGTATGGTCGTGGGAATGATCGTGATCGTGGCTGGGATCATAAATTTTGAATTCTACAGGTTTACCGCATCCGCAGGTTTCGCACATAATATTTGTATTTAATATTGTTCCTGATTTCAATAAATTTATTCTACAACAAGAGACTGCACTCTGAACTGCTGCCCTCCGCTTATTTCAGAAGGAAAAGCATTGCATTTCGGGCATGTTACCATCATCTGAGTCATCTCGAATTCAAAATCACATGAGTTGCATCTTCCTTTTCCCGGTATTTTGATAATATTGATGTGGGCATTAACGAGGACAGAATCTTTAACCAGTAAGCCGAGAGCCGATTCAAACGCGTTAGCTTCTATGCCGCTAAGGTCACCTATTTCTATAGTTATCTCCTCAATAGTTTTGGCCATTGCCTTCTCAGCCTCGCGCTCAGCAAGGTGAATTACTTCGACAGCCAATGAGAATTCATGCATTTGGTATAAATTTAACAGATACGTGGCAGCTGATCTCCGGCAAGGGAATCAACGATCCGTCGTCCGCCTGTTTCATTTCTTAAAACTATTTTTCCGGGGTGGTCTGTAACTACCCTGCCAATTATGGCGCTTTTCATTCCTAATTCATTGTTCTTCAGTACTTCCAGAATTTTAAATCCTTCTTTAGTGCCAGCTACAATAAGTACTTTCCCCTCATTGGCTATGTGAAGCGGATCAAAACCCAGGAGTTCACACATAGCCCTAACACCATTATTAACAGGAAGGTCAGGTTCCGATATTTCTATTCCAAACCCTGTTTTAGCGGCCAGTTCATTTAACACCGTCGCAACACCGCCCCTGGTAGGATCGCGCATAAACTTTACCGGATATTTTCCCAGTACTTCAGCTATAAGATGGTTTAGTGATGCACAGTCTGATTCAACTCTCGTTTTGAAATTAAAAGATTCCCTGGCATTCATCACAGCCATCCCATGATCACCAATGGTTCCGTTAATTATTATGACGTCACCGGCATTTATATTTTTTGCTTTGCTTATAAAAAGATTCTTGCTGCTCAGACGTCCGATTCCGGCGGTATTGATAAACATCTTATCGCATTTGCCTTTATTAACGACTTTAGTATCGCCGGTTACAATAAGTACTCCGGCTTTTTTAGCTTCCGCAGCAAGTGATTCAGTGATTTTCTCAAGGTCGGCAATTGGAAAACCTTCCTCAATTATGAATGAAACGCTTATGTAAAGAGGTTCGGCTCCTGAAACAGCCAGGTCATTTACAGTTCCGCAAACTGCAAGCTTTCCAATGTTACCTCCGGGGAAAAACAGCGGATCAATTACAAAGGAGTCGGTTGTGAAAGCTATATCGGATGATCCTGCTTGTAAAACAGCGGAATCGGTTTGTTCATTCAGAATTTCATTGCCAAAATGTTTAATGAAGACATCTTTTATAAGCTGATGCATCAGTTCTCCGCCGCTGCCATGGCCTAAAAGTATTTTTCGTTCTTCTTGCATCACGAGCGGTATTTATAATAGGTTGCACATGTCCCTTCTCCCGATACCATACATGCACCCACAGGGTCAGAGGGAGTACATTTTTTTGCAAAAAGCCGACAATCGAGGGGTGTTTTCAATCCCCTAAGAATTTGACCGCATATGCATCCTTTCGGTTCGGAGGATTCAGGAATATCAACAAAAAAATGTTTTTCCGCGTCAAACGATGAAAAGTCCTCTTTGATCTTTAGTCCGCTCCCGGGAATAGCGCCAAGTCCTCTCCATATGTCGTTTCCATGAACAAAAACTTCATCTATTAATCGTTGTGCAATCGTATTGCCATCTTTATGAACGACCCTTTGGTATTGTACTTCAACCCTTTGCGTGCCGGATTCAATCTGAAGGGCAAGCATCAGAACGGCCTGCATCAGATCGGCAGGTTCGAATCCTGTGACTACAACACCCAGTCCATATTCGGAAGCCAATTCATCATAAATACCTGTTCCGGTTATTGCGCTTACGTGTCCCGGAGCAATAAACCCATCAATTTTTACACCTTCCTCCACAAGGGTCTTCATTACAGGAGGCATAACCTTATGTGCGCTGAGTACATAAAAATTATTGATCTTTTCTTTTTTTGCCTGGACAAGAGCAGCTGCTGTTGCAGGCGCTGTTGTTTCAAACCCGATTCCGAGGAAGATGATATTCTTCTCAGGATTATTTTTCGCAATCTCAAGAGATTCGAGCACTGAATAAATAATTCGTATATCGCTTCCTGAAGCTCTCTCTTTTTCGAGTGAAGTTGATGATCCCGGAACCCTGATCAGATCCCCGTAGGTAGTGATAATTACACCTGATATCCTGCTGTATGCCATAGCCATATCAATAAAATGCTGGCTTGAGACGCAGACAGGGCAACCAGGCCCGGAAATAAGATGAATATTTGAAGGAAGGAGCGAGGTAAGGCCAAAGCGGTGAATGGCCATAGTGTGTCCACCACAAACTTCCATCAGGGCAATCTCTTTTTTTGAGATTGTTTTCAGTTTTTCTGACAATGAGATGATCAGATCCTTTTTCCGATACTCATCAACGTATTTCATCAGAGTCGGTTAAGATGGGCGGTTCTTTTCCTCGTCAAGCAAAAGCTGCAATGTTATAGCAGCCTCCTCAGGATCCACTTTTTCGATAGCAAAGCCGGCATGAAGCATTATATAATCACCGGGTTTAACATCATCGAGCAGCAAAAGACTCGCTGTATATTCAATATCCTCTATTGATACCCTGGCGCTCGAACCTTCTACGCTGATCACTTTCGCAGGAATGGCTAAACACATAATAACTCCCTTCTTTTAGATGCAACAGCTAATTGTCCCAGTGCCAGGCCCCCGTCATTTGCAGGCACTGATGAATGAGTATAAACCTCAAAATTATTTTTCTTAAGCAGTTCCATTGTTCTTTCCGACAGGTATTTGTTCTGAAAGACGCCTCCTGAAAGCACAACTTTATTTATTCCCGACCTGTTATGGATGGCGTTTACTGTATCAAAAATAGCTAATATAATTGTGTTATGAAATTTTGTTGCAATTGTCACTTT
>DCFT01000143.1:9845-27063 GCA_002319885.1 Bacteroidales bacterium UBA1797 | reverse complement strand
TCAACACCATTGATGATATCTTCAACAATACCCCTTATAGTTGAATCGAAGCATAATGTCTCTCCAGAAGTAAACCTGTAACTTCCTGTAAAATCGAGTCTCACCATCGATTCGAGACGCATCGGACCCTCAGCCTGGAAGGTTGCTGTCTGCACAAGGCCCAGGATAGAAGCCACACAATCGAATAATCTCCCGGCACCTGAGGTCAATGGACAATTTATGTTTTTATCGATCATCTCTGTTATCAGACTTATTTTATCGCTATCGATCTCTTTTAAGAAGTTTAATGGCAGCCTGAGAAAGCTTTTGCCGTATATCCTGTAGAGATAAGACACAGCTGTTCTCCATGGTTCTTCAGTTGCACTGTCACCTCCGGGTAACGGGATATATTCAAAATGAGTTATCCTTTCAAAGTCATTGAGGTCGCAAAGCAAAAACTCTGAACCCCAGGTATTTCCGTCCGTTCCATATCCTGTTCCGTCGAGAGCAACTCCTATTACTTTTTCATCGAGCATGTTTTCAGCCATACATGAAGCTATATGCGCATGATGGTGCTGCACATGTACTACAGGAAGATTATCCATAGCAAGCCCTGTTCTGGTGGAGATATACATCGGATGCATGTCAACAGCCACGAGAGACGGTTTTATCCTGAATAGCTTTATAAACTGAGCTATAGTCTGTTCATAAAACTTAACGGTTTCAATGCCCTGGAGATCACCAATATGCTGACTCAGATATGCATTCGTTTTTTTCCCGGCGCAGAAACAATTGGTCAGCTCAGCACCGAAAGCAAGAATCCCATCGGTATTAAGGGCAGTATACACCGGTGCCGGGACATACCCCCGTGACCTTCTTAAGATCCGTTCTTTTCCATTCATAATTCTGACAACGGAATCATCGGTGCGGTTAAATATCTCGCGGTTATGAAGAACTATTGCATCGGCACAGTCTGAAAACTGATCAAGAGCAGCAATATTACCGGTAAGGATCGGTTCACTGCTGAAATTTCCGCTGGTAAGTATAATTGCAGCTGTGTTTAATTTCCGAAACAAAAGGTAATGAAACGGCATGTATGGAAGCATAATGCCTAGAAGGTTAAGTCCGGAGTTCAGGCTTTCTGCCAGAAGTGGAAGACCTGATGTTTCCTTTTTTCTCAGAAGAACAATTGGTTTTCGCCACGAAAGTAATGATTGCCTTTCTGCGTCATCAATTTCAACATAAGGTTCTGCACTTTTTATATCCCTGAACATAAGGGCAAAAGGTTTTCCATCCCTGTTCTTCAGATCCCTGAGTCTTTCAACAGTTGCTTGATTAAATGCATCACAAGCCAGGTGCATACCTCCGAGCCCTTTAACAAGAACAATTCCTCCATCTTCAATACATTGTGAAACAACATCAACAATGATATCTGTTTTGTCGCTGACCAATTTTCCTTTTACAAATAATTCATAATGCGGTCCGCACAGGCTGCAGGCTACAGGTTGAGCATGGAAACGGCGGTCGGCAACATCCAGATACTCGCTGTGGCATTCGCGACACCTAATGAAATCTTTCATTGTTGTTTTTGACCGGTCGTACGGAAGATCTTTTATGATGGTAAAACGCGGACCGCAATTAGTACAGTTCACGAAAGCATAGCCGAGACGGCTGCCAGGTTTATCCATATCCTCCAGACATTCATCACACACAGCAATATCGGGGCTTATTTCCGTGATCTCTTCGGAAACGTTATCACTGTCGAGAATACTGAATGAATTAAACTCTGTTGTTTTCAGCTCTTTTACAGAAATGTCGGCGATTACAGCAGCAGGAGGGGCCTTTTCTTTAAGAATTTCGATGAACCCGTTTATATTGTGAGCAGGTCCTGTAATCTGAATTATTACATTTTCATTAGTATTCTTCACCCATCCGTTGAGATTAAGTTCCCTGGCGACCCTGTATATGAAAGGACGGAAGCCAACTCCCTGAACCAGGCCTGTAACTATTATCTGAAAAGATTTTTCGATCAAGATAATCTCCCGATTAATACATGCATAAATATACATATTTATATTCGGTTATGCCTTGGATATCATCAAAATGAACAACCGACAGGTTAATTTTCTCAGGCGGCTGCCGCAGGCATAAGTCAGAGAATAATACAGATCAGCAGGCTATAAAAACAAAAGAGACTATTCTTGTCGGAGAAAACTGATTTTTGAGATCCTAAAGATATTTTTTGTATTCATCAGGCACATCAAAATATTTATCATAATGTTTTACATCGGGGCCTGTCTTTTCTTCAACTTTATCTTCGCTTATCTTGTATGTACACTTTTCACCTGCAATTCCCGAGAAGTAAATATCAAATTCCTTTCCGTTTTCATCAATCATGATTATTCTTACCAGGTGTTTGTACTTTGTACTGTTTAATTGTGAGTGGCAGATAGGACAGGTATAAATGTATTCTTCGCCTTCTTTGATCTCGAAAGAAGGATGTGTTGTGGTGGTGTAGTTCCCAATCTCAGGGTTCAAAAAAATCAACCCCCGGGTGGAACTGTGAAGTTTCGAGGCAGCAAGTACAATTGAAGTCTTGACTTTCAGATGACCCCTGCAGATTTTACAAATATATTCAACAGCCATGATGCACCTCCTTTTTATTAATTTGATTAATAATTCTATTAGCTACAGCCTTAACAAGGTATGAAATATTTTCTCCAAAATCAATTTTTTCGGGTTGTATTCCGAGTACATAAACCGGCATTTTGAAAAACTCCGACAACCGCTTAAGTGAGATATTGTGGGTATTAAAAGTCAGATCGTGTATCTGGTTTAATTTTAATAATTTAAATGTTCCGGCATCTGATTTCATATCGACACAGTCTATAAGGATAAGTATGTCGGGATTCATATTATTTATTTTCCCGATATAGTTTTCAATACTCACTTCTGCAGTAAGTGATGAGACATCTCCATTATTTTTTATTTTTTTGCTTATATATACACCTACACCATCATCCATTTTCAGAAGGTTGCCTATTCCAACAAAGAGTTTCTTTTTGTTTTTCAGGAATAGCAGTTTATCCAGCTCCTTAGACATTTTTATTCAGGTACGTTACGAGGACTTGTCTCAGGCAGTTGGGACAGATGATATTGAACATATCCTTTCTTTTCAGATTATCGACGACTTCAAATTCAACATCCTGTCCCTCGGTAAGTTTTAATCTCTGATTAAGCAGGTTGAGATTCAGAATGGATGAAAACGATTTCGGACCAAGTTTCCTGTGCATAAAATACAGATGTTCTTTTGTTGTGATCACTGCATGACAATTTCTACAGATAAGCAGTTCTTTTTCCTGGTATTCAACATTTTTTTGTCTGTCGAATACAGCCAGGTCAAATATCTTATCCGACAATTTCACGCCTTTGCCTGTTATACAATGTTCCTGGCACTGACCACAAAAAATGCATTTTCCGTAGTCTCTTTTTATTGTACGAATCCCTTTTTCCTTATCGTCGGTAAATGTTATTGCCTGAGGGGGACAGACATTCGCGCAGGTCTCACAGCCAACACAGTTCTCATTATCGACAACAGGTTTTCCTCTGAAGTTTTCGAAAGGGATGTGAGGTTCCCCCGGGAACTTCGATGTATAGGCTGGTGTAAGAAGCGAAACAACAGCCTCTTTAATCTCGCGCATCTTTGGATACTTCATTTTACAACGTCTTTATAATCATCTTTCACACTTTTTCCTCCGAGTTTGATTCCGAAATGGTAGGTTCCCCTTATGAGCGCATGAGCGGCAACAGTAGATCCAAAAAAAAGCAAAGGAATTGCAACCAGTGCTTTTGTTCCTGCATCGCTCAGACCAAAATGGAAGACAACACCCAGTAGTATGCTGCAGCATCCGAGAGTAACGGCTTTTGTAGCAGCCTGTAGCCTGTTGTAAGTATCAGGAAGTCTTATTATTCCGATACAACCAAGAAGGTTGAAGATAATTCCAATAGTTATTAAGATCAGACTTATCATATTATTCATTAAGTTTTTTACCGGTCAGATATTTGGCAAGGGTCAACGTTCCTATGAAACTCAGAATGATCCATGCAATTCCAATGTCGAGAATAAAGGATCTTTCAGTTTGAATAGATATTATGGCACAAACACCAACAACCAGAATTCCGAAAATATCTACACCTACCATCCTGTCGGGAATTGAAGGTCCCCTGATTATCCTGTACAGACATATTACGCTTAAACCTATCTGCACGTAAAGCAGTATATTCAGCCAGTTGTTCATTCTATTATTCTTTTAATATATTTTTCAAATGCACCGGTTATTATTCCTGTATAAACTTCAGGATCTTCTGATTTAATGTATATCCAGTGGATATAGAGATAATCATCAATAATGTCCACAGTGATTGTTCCGGGGGTCATAGTGATTGAGTTGGCAAGAAGCATTTTTGCAAGATCCGATTTGAGACTTGTTTTTACTTTAACTATTCCGGGGCGGATTGGCATAGCAGGATGAAGGACCCTGTAGGCAACGTCGAGGTTTGCTTTTAAACACTCCCATATAAAAACAACCAGGTAAACTATAAACCAGAAATAGCGCTTTGGCTGAAGAAGTTTGTAAACATTTTTTACAAAGAACCTGGTGAATGCCAAAGAGGTTATGATCGAAGCTATTGCTCCAACAATAAGATTTGGAACAGTAAAATCGAATGTTAACAATAACCAGAAAATCACCGACAATATAAAAACCGCAACATATCTGCGCCCTTTCGCCCTTTCACCATTATTTCTTTTCATATCACTTACCTAATATTGATGTTGAATATTTTAAAGTATCCGTAAGGATATTTATTGCAGGAGTGAGAAATACATCCCTGACAGCGGGTATTGCAAGAAGGCTCAGAAAAACACACAGGATGCTGAGTACAACCATACTGAATATCATTGGAAATGGTACTTCTTTGATATTCAGATTTTTATTGTTATCAGAATTATTGAAAAATGCATATCGCTGAAATTTCAGAAACGACGCCAGGGTAATAATGCTGACAATTACAGCCAGTGCAGCAAGCAGGTAAAATTTAGCCAGAACAGCGGCAATTATGATTATAAGTTTGCTGAAAAATCCATTAAACGGAGGTATTCCTGAAATAGACATTGATGCGACAAAGGATGTTGCATGTGTTGCTGGCATAGACTTAGCCAGTCCACCCATTTCCCTTAGATCACGGGTTCCGATTGTATATTCGATTGCACCTGCATTAAGAAACAAAAGTCCTTTAAATACAGCATGGTTTACCAGATGGAATATTCCACCGGCAACAGCCAGTGAAGCTATTTCAGGTTTTATCCCTCTCGAGATCAGGATCATTCCTATGCCGGCTGACATTACCACATAACCCATCTGACTTATGCTGTGATAAGCAAGAAGTCTTTTAATGTCCCACTGACCTATTGCAAGAAATACTCCAATCACCATCGATAATGTTCCGAGTGTAGTGATCAGCACAGCCATATTTTCAGTTATGATAAACATATTGAAAAACAGTCTGATTATAACGTAGATACCTGCAGCTTTTATCAGTACCCCGGAAAGCATTGCTGAAATAGGGGAGGGAGCTGAAGAATGTGCATCGGGTAGCCATGCATGAAAGGGAATAATAGCGGCTTTAAGACCAAAACCTGTGAGTATCAATATCTCGACAAACAGATAATATGTCCTGTTGTAACCTGTGCTGAAGACATGCCTTATATCTGCAATATTCAGAGTCTTTGTTTTCCAATAAATAAACCCTATTCCAAAAAGTATCAGAAATGATGCTATTCCTCCCAGCACCTGGTATTTGAATGAAGCTTCGAGTTCATTTTTCTCAACACCAAAAGCCACAAGTGCATAAGCTGATATAACTGAGATCTCAAGGAAGACAAAAATGTTGAATAAGTCACCGCTTAGCACAACTCCGTTCATTCCGGCTACCATCAGACAAAACAATGAGTAATAGTAGTTTTCAGCTGTATATCTCTTTATATATGATATTGAATAGAAAACCGAAAGGAAACCCACAATATTTATTATGCAGAGAACTATTACTGTAAAACCGTCCATTACCATATAGATACCAATAGGGATTTTATTTACAGGTTCCCAGCCGCCTGTCTTATATAGAGCTGGATTTTCCCCGGTTGTTACAAGGGAATAAATGCTGAAAACAGCCAGGATAAGAAGGATAGCAGACGCAAGATATTTGTTCAGCTCACTGAAAAACCTTCCGAGTATCATTATCAGAAAGGCTCCGGCCAGAGGAATAACAACAAATAGTGGTACCAGCTGATTCATATTTTATCCTCTTAAGTTTTTTATCTCCCTGATGTCGAAAGTCCCATATTTCCTGTACAGCCTTATAATAATTGCCATGAGCATAGAAGTTGTTGCCAGACCGATCACTATGGCTGTGAGCACAAGAGCCTGTGGTAAAGGATCGACATAAACTCTCGCTGGATCAGCAGGATCAACAATCGGAGCAACTCCTCCATCGATGTAACCCAACAAGGCAAAAAACAGGAAAACACTTATCTCCATAATCGAAAGCGAAACTGCAATCTTAACAAGGTTTCTTTTGGTTATAACACCATATAAACCCACAAGAAATAATACGAAACACATTATGTAAGCGATCATTGTGCAGACTCCTCCTTAAAAATTATCAGTGAAAGAAATATTATAAATATTGAAGCAGCCACTTCAGTTCCTACAAAAATATTGTAAAGTGGTAATACACCGGCGCTTATGAGATGTCCTACAACGCCTTTAGGCAGGAAATTGTTAAAGAAGATCCTGGTCCCGAAAAAGAAACCTGAAACAGCAATAAGTATAAACATTAAAGTTGCAAAACTTTCAATTAGGGTTGTGCCTGCTTCTTCTTTGACCAGCTTAAGAAAATCGCTGCCAAAAGCAAGCGTCACCAGTATAAGTGAACCTGCTATTATGACGCCTCCGGCAAATCCTCCGCCGGGCGTAAGATGACCATGCACTATGACATATATTCCATACATAAAAACTATCCCAGCCATGAGCTGTGTAGTCTTTTTAACAATTAATGTCATTCCCTTCATATAGTCAAAAATTAAAATTCACATTCAGATTTCTCACACCTGCCACCTCATGCCTGCCGCCTCTATTTCTTTCCTTTAATTCTGAGTATCGTCAACACGCCCAGTACCGCAGTCACAAGCACAACTGCCTCACCCATAGTATCATAACCCCTGAAATCGAAAACCACTCCTGTAACAAGGTTTGCACTGCCTGTTTTCTGTGCGGCTCCATTAATATACTGTTCTGCCATTCTTAAGGAACCCTTACCCAGAATATCAAGCGATTGGACAGAAATCACGAAAAAATAGAGAAAAATCGCCAATAGAAAAACGCCTGTTAACGTCGTAACATAACCCTGGGTATCGGGTTTCAAAAATAATTCCTCACGGGAGCTGTCAAGGACCACTGCAACCATTATAATAAGTGTGATTGTATCGACAACAATCTGCACAATGGCAAGGTCGGGAGCTTTTAGCAGTAAAAAGCATATTACCAGGCTATATCCTACTATGCCACAGGCTATGACAGATGAAAGCAGATCTTTAGCATGGATAGCGTATAATGCCCCCAGAATCATCAACCCGGTTATTATGGAAACAGCTACTTCCATATCTCCTTAAATTTCATTTATTTATATCATTATGAGTAACATAATTATTAATCCTGCGAAAACCCAGATTATATAAGCTGGTAATACACCGTTATGAGCCTCACTCAACTGATGGCTAAGCCGGAGAACATATTTTTTGGTCTGGTCATAGATATCAAACGAGCCTTCCCCGGCTTTCCTGAAGAACCATGAAAACATGCGGAATTCACCTAGGGTTTTATAGAATTCAGTAGTGGAATAACCAGTCTGGTCATGTATTTTTTCACCACCGATAAAACTATCTTCTGTTCTGAATCTCTTCAGACTGAAAGCCAGGTAGAGAAGAATGCCAAGAATAATTGAGATTAAAACAAGCAATGAGACAAATGATGAATTCCATAATCCCTGGAACTGGAACGCTCCTGATACCGGCATGAAAAGTTTTGGTACAATATAATCAGTGGCAAACACACCAAGAAAGATACAACATGCTGCCAGTAGTATCATAGGTAACCACATCAGAAAAGGAACCTCTCTGAGGCCTTCAAATTCTTTTCTCTGCCTTCCAAGAAAAATGCCTCCGATAAGTTTTACAAAACTTGCCAGTGTCAGGGCAGATCCCAATACTGCCAGGCCAAGCCAGACAACCCATAGTTTGTTGGCTATCATGGTTCCTTTTCCAAAATCAATTATTCCCTGGTAAATCATCCATTTTGATGCAAATCCATTGAAAGGCGGGATACCTGAAATTGACATTGCAAAGATCAGTGTGGCTAAAAATGTTAAAGGCATCACTTTTGAAAGGCCCCCCAGATCATCAATATCTTGTTTTTTCGTGCGATATTCCACACTTCCTGCAGAGAGGAAGAGACCGCTTTTATAAAGAGCATTGTTGATCATATGGAACAGACCTGCAGCAACACCTATCATCGAGCCTAATCCAAATCCGAGGATCATATAACCGACCTGTGAAACAGCATGAAATCCCAGCAGGCGTTTGTAGTTATGCTGGACAAGAGCCATAAGCACGGCTGTGATTATTGAAATCACCCCGAGCGATAACAAAAGAAGAGTCAGCCATTCATTCAGAATAAACATACCTGTTGTGATTCTTGCGAGAAAGTAAATGCCAAGCAGCTTATCGAGTGAAGCAGGAAGGTAAGCAGTTGATGAGGCAGGTGCATATTGAGCGTAATCAGGAACCCAGGTATGCATCGGGAAAGCTCCTGCTTTAGTGAAACTCCCGGTCAGTAAAGCCAGGAAGGCAACAACAGATAAAATATTTGATGTATGTACTGATATGCCTCCCATACTCAGGGAACCCGTGATTTTCCACAGAATTGCTATGCCGATTATCATTATACTATCGGAAGCTCCTATCAGGATAAGTGTTTTTTTTGCCGTAGCCGAGCTTTCCTCATCATAAGACTGAATAAGCTTGTACAAAGTTATACCAAGGATGCCCCAGAAAGTAATGAACAGCAGGAGGTTATCGGATAATATGGCACCATAGCTACAACCCAGCGTAATAAGAAAATAAGTATAATAGTTTCTTACTCTTCCGTCTTTGCTATAAACAAGTGAGTATAACAGGATCAAGAAAGAAAATATACTGACAGACACAACTATAAGTTTACTTAGGTTGTCACAATTGAAGGTTATGTATCTTCCCATATCATGGATAAGACCAAAACCTGTATTCAATCCTGACTGACCTGATGACAGCTCATTCAGACTGCAGAAATGATTAGCCGAACTGTAGATCACTATTGTAAGATATCCTGAAACAGCAACTACCATTATGGCCAAAATGCCTTTGAAAGTTCTGAATTTTTCCGGAAGGAAGAAAAGCAGAAGACCGGCAAAAACAGGCAGAGATATTATAGTGATGATCTCTTTCATAGACGACCTTTAATTGTTTCTTTTAACTCTTTTGTCCTGTTCAGTGATTTATTAATAAGTTCAAAAGCGTTCATAATTTTTTCTCCTGAGCTTACATCGTATGCTGCTGCCATGCGTTCTGTGCAACAATAGCAGGGATCAACTGCAGCCAGCGAAATAGTGGCATCGGCAATTGTCTGACCGATACACGACTTTTTAAAAGTTGCGATATTGACGTAACTTGGAGCCCTTATTTTATGCCGGGCAGGAGAGTTAGAACCATCTGACAGTACGAAATGAAAAACTTCACCACGTGGTGCTTCAGCACGTCCATTTCCTATTCCTTCGGGTATCTCATTAACTTTTACTGAAATGTCGCCTGCGGGTTCTTTTCTTAGTCCTTCAAGGCATTGCCTGATTATTGAGATCGATTCATATATTTCGAGTAACCTTACCTCAGCTTTGGCAAAAACATCACCGGCTTCTGCTGTTATCACCTTCCAGTTAACAAGCGGATATGCCGCATAAGGATCGTCTTTTCTCACATCGATGGCCACACCTGATGCCCTGGCAGTTGGTCCGACTGCTCCGTAATCAATGATATCCTGCTTTGTAAGGATCCCGACACCTTTGGTCCTGGCATGAATAACAGGATCGTCCATTACCGCCCCGGTAAGTAAGTCGATTTTTTTCTGAAGGTCGTCGAGTATTTTATTAATGACCGGGATTTTTGTTTCTTCGATATCTCTTCTGATACCACCAACTTTGAACATTGCATAGCTGTTCCTGTTACCCGATATCATCTCGAAAAGATCGAGTACAGGTTCACGGTATTTCCAGGCCCACATAAAAACAGTATTGTAACCAAGGAAATGACCTGCCAGTCCAACCCACAGCAGATGACTGTGTATTCTCTCAAGCTCACCAATTATTGATCGTATATATTTTGTCCTGTTTGTGATTTCGATATCTGCAATTTCTTCCACAGCATTTGCAAATGCGAAAGGATGAGAGGTTGAGCAGATTCCGCAGATGCGTTCAACAAGAAAAAACACCTGTTCGTAAGTCTTTGATTCACTTAGTTTTTCAATGCCCCGGTGATTATAACCGGTCTCCCATTTAATGTCTTTTACGATCTCCCCGTCGCAGTATAGTTTGAATAATTCAGGTTCTTCCTGAAGAGGATGATAAGGTCCGATCGGTATAAGTGTCTTCCTGCTCATTATGAAAAACCTCCTGGTATTATTTAAATTCCTTCCTTAAGGGATAGACTCCTTCGGCCCAGTTTCCTTCCGAGATAAGTTTCTCCTGGTTGGGGTGATTAAGAAAATTTATGCCAATCAACTCATGCATCTCCCTTTCAATCCAGTTGGAAGCATTAAAGATGTTTGAAAGGGATTCTACCTGAGGATTCTCTTTATCAAGTACTACATGTATGTTAAGTATCAGTCCAATATTGTCTTTACTGAAATGGTAATGAATTTCGAACCCTTTTTTCGTATGCAAAGCAGACGCGATAATAAAACGGTATCCTTCCTTACGGTATAAAAATTCAGCAACGGGGATAATTGCTTCAGGATTTATAGTAACAATTATTCGTTTCGGGTTCCTGATAATTACCTCAATTATATCAGAATCAAATTTTTCCTTGAAATTTTCTATCGTTACTGCTGTATTCATCCAGTTTCGTAATTTATTGTAACTTTTTACCCTTCTAGGGGCTGTTGAAAGAGTCGAAATCCGTTAACCACTAAGTTCACAAAGGATTAACACAAAGTTCACAAAGTTCCGTCCCGATAGTTATCGGCAGCTATCGGAATGAAATATAGAGTCTTATCTTTGTGCACTTTATGTCTTCTTAGTCTACCCTGCCTACCGGCAGGCAGGTTTGGGGTTAAAAGGGACTTTTTCAACATTACCACAGTTTTTTGCAATTTTTTCATTATTAGTTCTTTCTATGAGTTTTCAACCAGCTTAACTATCCCTGCAATTATTGCTTCCGGTTTTGGTGGGCAGCCGGGGACATAAGCATTTACAGGGATTATTTTGTCTACAGGTCCGGCAAATGTGTAGCTTTCAGTGAAGTATCCTCCTGTACATCCACAAGCACCGATAGCAACAACAAGAATTGGTTTTGGAGCCTGGTTATAAATCTCCAGAAGCCTCTCCTTGTCGCGCTTATTGATGGCTCCATTAACGAGAAGAACATCTGCATGCCTGATACTTCCTACCAGCAAAATCCCGAAGCGTTCAAGGTCGTGCCGGGGTGTAAGGCAATCGAGAATTTCAATGTCACAATTATTGCATGAAGCTCCTCCGAAATGAAAGACCCATAGTGATTTTTTAAAGCAAAAATTTTTAAATCCCACGTTATAAATTATTAATAACCAAATGCAATTATTATAATAGCTACAATAGCAACCAGGTTCATCCATATTGCGAAGAATCTGATAGCTTGTTTGATCTTTACCCTTGGATTTGTATTCCTTATCAGAGTCATGATAAGTACAACAGCAAAGATTTTCAGTACAGCCCATAAAATACCGGTCCCTTCAATTCTGAAACCGTTCATAAAAAGCGCAACCAGGAAAGCAGGGAGGATGAAAAACATTATATATTTTGCAAGCTTTATCAGAGCATATGCTGCACCTGAGTATTCAATAAAAATCCCTTCGGTTATTTCGGCTTCTGCTTCAGGCATGTCAAACGGGACCAGTGCCAGTTTGGCCTGAATACAAAAGATAGCAACGATGAATAAAAGAACTCCTGAGATGCTGCCGATAAATGGAGACCCGGCCTGTTGCACCTGAATAATTGACGACAGATCAAAGTGTTGTCCGCATTTCATAATAATTCCGGCTATTACCAGGAGAAAGGTCAGTTCATAGCTCATGATCAGTTTCATCTCTCTCGATCCGCCAACAGCTGCGAGGGGATTTCCTGAAGCGAGAGCTCCAATGATGTATGAGAATGAGGGGATAGTAAGCAGATAAAAAATGACAATCAGATCTCCCCTGAATCCTGTTGTAATATTGAGCAAAGGGAGCAGGATGAATACCCCTGCCATGACAGCACCAAATACAGCAAAGACAGGTGCAAGAAGAAATATCACAGGCGATCCATACTTTGGCAAAATTGTTTCCTTAACTAGCAATAACTTGAAAAAATCATAAAACGGCTGAAAAACAGGAGGACCTTTGCGGAATTGTACCCTGGCAGTAATTTTCCTGTCGAACCATGAAAGGAAAGCCCCTGCGATTGCAGTGAAAAGCAGTCCGGGGAAGACAAGAAAATAAAAAACATTTATTGCCATATTATTGGGACTTATTGTTTTTCAGTAATATACAGATAGTCTTTTATAAGCACTTTCTCATTCAATTTATATATATGCTTATCGGGCGACTCATCTTCATCAGTAACAGATACAGTTCCTTCAGGACAGGCTCTGATGAATTTTTCCATCTCTTTTTCATCATTTAAATCATAGATGATTTCCTTATTCCTGCGGTGTTTAAAAAAATCAGTCATCATCGTTCCAAAAGGACATATTGTAACGCATGATTTACATGAAACACACAGGTTTGTATGACGTACAACAACCCCTGTTTCATCTTTTTCCAGAGCATCGGCAGGGCAGACGCTTATACATGGAGCATCTTCACATTTCCTGCAGGTATATTGGAAGACTGCCAGTTCACGGATAGTCTTTAAGCCATTAATATTAGGGGAAGGATAGAAACAGGCCTCAGGCAATTCCAGTGTTGAGTCATTAATCATGGCATAACGCAGTTTAAGCATGTCTATCAAAATCTTCCGTGTCATATTAAATGCTGTAATTATTAATTCTGATCATTTGTTATTCAGTTTATTAATATATCATAAAGTTAGCTGGTTCATCAACTGAAACCTGGTATCGCTAAGACGGTGAGAAATTGTCTGCGCAATTTTAGACATAGTCTTGAATCCGAATGCGCAGCTTTTGTCAAACTCAGCAATTAGTTTTCCGGCATTTATGGCCAGGACTTTTGTCGGACATCCGGCCATAACCCAGGCAGTGGAGATGTAAGGGCTGAAGACTGCAGACCAGGAGAAAAGATGACCTTCTTCCAATGTACCAAGTCTGATCCTCTTTTCCTGTGCCAGGCTGATGCCCAGCGATAAGCATCCGGTCAACAGTACATAAATCTCGGAGAGTTCATCATACTGTTCGAACAAGATTTCTTTTACCTTAAATTCTTTTATGGAACTGATACCTATGAATATTTTCAGCTCTTCATCGGTATAATTTTCAAAAAACCGGACACTTCTCAATTCATTAATTGTTATGTTCATGTTCTGTTTCTTGTTAATCTTAATTGATATCCTGATAGTTTACGTAATCAAAGTTCAATTATTTCCAGATTTCCGGGTTGTGTTTTATTTCATTATAGGTAAAGACAGGTCCGTCTTTGCAGACGAAATACTCACCCATCATACAGTGACCACATTTCCCTAATCCACACGACATATTTTTTTCCATCGACAGGTAAATCTGTTCATCTTTAAATCCCATCTCCAGCAATCTTATTGTTCCGAATTTCATCATAACCGGGGGACCGCATACTACGGCAACAGAATTTTCAATGTTAATCTTTATATTATTCAGGAGGGTGGTTGCAACACCTACCTGCCCGTTCCAGTTTTCATCAGCATTATCCACTGTACGGTATGCTTCAAACTTTTCAATATGGTTCAGCCGGTCGAACAAAGGTTTATATATACAGTCAGCCGGAGTCTTCGATCCGTAGCATAGGATGACTTTAAGCAGCTTGTCTTTTACACTTTCGAGTGCGTACAGAAGCGACCTGATGGGAGCGAGACCACATCCGCCACCCAGTATGAGCACTTCTTTTCCAAAAAATGTTTCGACAGGATAGCCTCTTCCATAAGGACCTCTGATTCCCATAAACACACCCGGTTTCAGCCTATGCATATATTCAGTTACATAGCCTGTTTTCATAATGGTTACTTCAAGTTTTTCAGTAATCAGGGGAGAAGAGGAAGGAGTAAACGGAGCTTCTCCTATTCCATCAACAGATAATTCAATGAACTGACCTGTTTTAAAAGAGAACCCATTTTCAGGAACGAGCACAAAGGTTTTAATTGATGATGATTCCTCAATTACATCTGTAAGTCTGGCTTTTAAAGGGGAATATATGTTCCTGTTTTCCTGCATCAATTGTTACTTTATGAGTTCCATAAATATTTCGTTTTTGCTTATCTTTCCTATGCAGCCATCGATGCATCTGCCACATCCGGTGCAGGCGATGGAATCGAATCTCTCAGGTTTCCAAACATATTTGCACATGTATCGGTTTCTGAACCGGTTGTGCAGTTCAAACAGTGCATCGTCGCCTCCTGCGACCCTTTCGAAACCCGGATACTGGCATGCATCAAGTTGTTTTATTTTTCCGAAGTCGGGTTTATCAATAAGGAGAAAACAGGTACAAGTCGGACATATTGTAGCACAGGCTCCGCATGAAACGCAACTGGCAGAGTATTTTTCCCAGATAGCATTTCCCGAATTTTTTATCAGTTCTCCGGTTTTTTTATAATCAGGTAAACCGATATTACGTTTATTCAGCAGACTTTCAGCTGCAAGATGTTCCTTCCCGATCAACGATTCAAGATTTTCATCTGCAGGCAGGAAAACCGATGGGATCTTTTTTATAAAATCTTCTCCGTTTTCTGATAATACTTTCAGAATAATTTTTCCATCGAGGTAAATAACTGCCAGGTCAGCAATTTTTTCAGAATAGGGTTTTATATTATATGCCAGGCAGTGGCAATGTTCCTGAATCCCAAAACAGTCGGATGATATAAGCAATGTATTTTTACGGCGGTCACTGTAGAATATATCACAAAACTCTTCATCAAGGTACATATCATCCAGAAGAGATATGCCTTCAATATCGCAATTTGGAATACCCATTATGATTCTGGGTTTTTCGTCTATTCTTGCAGAAGTAACGTTTTCTTTAACAGGAAGGAAGAAGCTTTTTAGAGGTGTAACAGGTTTCGGTTTGTTGTAAATTATTTTTTCAATGTTCCCTGGTTGTATTAATTCATAATCAATACTAAAATCATTTTCGATACTGGCAAAAATGGTGTAGGATAATAAAAGGTGTTCAATAGTCTTATCCCAGTCTTCTTTATTGATGCACTGATATTGCATTTATGTGAGAAGTTTCACATATAAAGTTAGAATCTACATAAATAAAAATCAATTAAAAAATATCAAAAAAAATCGATTAAAATTATTTAAATTTATAACATACAGAATATCAATAATATAAAATATTTTTTTATTTTTATAAAATTATTTAACTTGCATATTGAAATAATATTAAAACATGTTTATGTGAAACAAGTCACAAAAAGAATAGTAAAAAATAGTCTGAAAAGAATTTTTCTTTACAGGGCCTGTCTGGTTCGGCTGAAGCTGATGGGGGTTGAAAAGGTCTTTTCCTATACTCTCGCAGATGAGACAGGCGTTACTTCTGACCAGGTGAGAAAAGATTTTTCGGAGTTCAATATCAGAGGAAATAAGCGTGGTGGTTACGATATTAATGATTTGCTGGATAATATGGAGAAGTTATTCCACAGGAACAAGGACAATAATATTGTACTGATTGGGATGGGGAATCTTGGTCTGGCATTATCGAAGTACAGTAAGTTTGTACAGCGTCATATGAATATTGTAGCGACATTCGATATAGATCCTTTCAAACATAAAATAAGGTCAGGGATACCCGTATATTCTATGAACCGGTTAAAGGAGATCATCGACAGGTTCAGGGTTAAGGTGGCCATTCTTGCAGTGCCTGAAATTTCTGCTCAGGAGGTTACAGATGAACTGATCAGGCAGGGTATAACAGGAATAGTAAATTTTGCACCTGTACTCTTAAAAGTGCCACCCGAGGTAATAATAAATAATGTCAACCTTTGTGATGAACTTGAAAGCGTGATATATTATGTTCACCTGCAGAATAAAGATAACGGGCTTAAGAATCTTGAGCTGTTATATAAAGATATGAAATACTGAATAATTACAGGTTATGGTTTTAAGATCTTCAGAACCAGAGGATTAAGGTTCTGACTATCTTTTGAAGTATATACCACCGATCCTTTGCTGACGTCAAGTACATAAGTGAATCCATTCTCATCAGCTACTTTATCAATTGCTCTAATTATTTTATCCAGTAATGGCTGAATTAGTTCACTGTTTCTTTTTTGTAAGGTAGTTTGAACATTCTGCTCAAATTCCTGCAATCTTTTTTCTTTATCGAGCAATTCGGTTTCTTTATTTTTTTTCACAATTTCAGAAAATGTTGCCTGTCCTTTTTCATAATCATCGAGCATTTTGTTGTATGTAGCTGTCATTTCATCGTATGTTGACTGCAACTCTTTTGTTTCTTTGTCCAGAACAGCAGCAGCACTGTCGCGCTGAGGTATGGCTGCTAATAATTCAGCTATGTCGACATGACCGATTTTCAATGCACTCTGTGAGAATACTTTCACTGAGAGAGAAAGTAATAAGGCTACGAAGAAGACAGTTACAATTTTTTTCATTGATTGATTTCTTTGTTAGTAATTATTCTTTGTTAGAATGTTTTCTTTG
>DCFT01000143.1:0-9499 GCA_002319885.1 Bacteroidales bacterium UBA1797 | reverse complement strand
TTAGAAAGTTTTCTTTGTTAGAAAATGCTCCTTGTTAGAAAGTTCTCTTTGTTAGAAAGTATTCTTTGTTAGTAAATATTGAATAAAGGCTTGATCTGTCAAACATGTACTGAGAATGGCATCATCAGGTAAGACATCATTCATAAGTAAAAGTAGTCAGAATATTTAAGTTACAGGGTTAAATATACGTTAAATGTCTGTTAATGAGTAGTTAATTAAAGTCCGGTAATACGATGTTCATGCCAAAACAAACGCCCCGTTAAACGGTCCAAAAGCAGAAAAAACAAATTTGCTGATGTTTAATAAAATTATTCACCTGCAGGAGGTACCATCTTTAAGTATCTCGCATAGTAACTTTCAAGCTTTTTATTTATTTCTTCTGCCATATCTGTCTTGCCACCTTCTTTAATTGCCTCTGCAGCCTGGGAGGTGAATTGGATAGCCGACTGAACTTCATATTCTGATGAAGCAAGAATATTGACACTCTGTCTCAGGTAATAATCGAGCTTTTCATAATAATATTTGCTGAGATTATTAGTAAGTTCTGTCGCTTTATTTATTTCTCCGGCAGCAACATATGCTGAAATTATGCCCGGCATATACATATCATATCCAATTTTATCTATCGGGAATGTTTCCATACAATAATCAAGCACTTTTATCGCCTTTTCATTCTTCCCTTCCGAAGCGAGAGCTGTTGCCAGTCGGGCATAGTTGGCCCTTGCTTTGATAACCAGAAGGTTTCTTCTGTGATTATAATCAATATAGACTCCTTTTTCTTTGGCACCTCGCCAGACAAACTTGTTCATCATATTCTCATAAAGAATATCGGTATCAATACGTCCATATTTAAGCCAGCTTTTATTCTCCGATTTTATCGGTACCAACCTGTAAGCTAATCCTTCGAGTTGAAAATATTCTTCGAGTCCCATTGCATCCTCATTATAGCCCGTAACAAAATATATAGGCCTTTTCCAGTCATTATGAGCAAGTATGTCAAGAACAACGAGCTGGTCCTTCAATATTGCACTTCCCTTCAGTTTAATATCAATATACGGAACAATTTTGTCAGCATCCTGAGGTTTTACTGTGCCTGAAGCCAGTACCTTGGCAGCATCAACAGGTATTCTGATTGTCCGGGTAGGTATATTATCGAGGAGTTCATTTTCTGAAACCTGGAGTTTTGTTGCTTTATTATCACTTTCTACCCAGGCTATAACTGTTGAAATATCTACCGGATCTTTGCTTTTTTCAGCTATATAGACCTGGTTATTAACACCTTCGTAGTATTTATTCTCAGGCAGAGTAATTGGCAAAGGGTCCGACTCATGCGATTTGACTTTCATCTCGTTGATATACCAGTCGGTATTGAGAAGCATCAGATTGCATATCCTTATATCGGTTCTTTTTCCCTCAACTTCCTGAGCATACCATAACGGGAAGGTGTCATTATCGCCATTCGTGAATAGTATAGCATTTCGTGCACATGAATAGAGATAATCGAAAGCGATATCTCTGGTAAGATACCTGCCTGACCGGTCATGATCATCCCAGTTTTGTGAACCCATAATAACAGGCACGGCAAGGAAGCTTATGACACCGGCAACAGGAGCCGCAATTTTTTCATTTACAATTTTTGCGAGCTGTTCAAAAAGGGCAAGAACACCAAAACCAATCCATATTGAGAAGAAATAGAACGAACCGGCATAGGCATAGTCTCTTTCCCTGGGCTGATCGGGATACTGATTCAGGTACAAAACTATTGCCAGTCCCGTCATAAAGAAAAGTAAGAGAACTACCCCCCAGTTTTTATTATCTTTCTTATAATGATAGTACATCCCAATTAATCCCAGCAGCAGTGGGAGCAGATAATAGACATTTCTCGACGGATCATTTTTCATATCAGGTGGCATGTCCGATGAACCTACTCTTGGCTGATCGAGGAAATTAATCCCCGTGATCCAGTTCCCGTTCACTGCACCACCTGTTCCCTGTGTATCATTTTGCCTTCCCGAAAAGTTCCACATGAAATACCTGAAATACATATAGCCTATCTGATATGAAAACATAAAACGCATGTTTTCGATAAATGTAGGTTTACGGATTATCTTACTTTTACCCGAATCGTCGGTAACCTGAATAGGAACACCCACCATTTTTGACCAGACCTTATATTCCTGTTCATGTTCAGGCTGATCGCTCCACATTCTCGGGAACAGGGTAACGAATCGGGGATCATATTCAATTATCGGATCATGACTGGTTATAACATATTTGCCGTTGACATAATTATATCTCGCCTTTCCATCCTTACTTCCAACTCTGGGAGCGTCAAAATACTGCCCTTTAAACAAGGGCCTGTCGCCATACTGTTCACGGTTCAGAAAATACAACAGATTAAAAGGATTACTGGGGTCATTCTCATTAAGCGGAGGATTTGCCGAAGCCCGTATAACAATAATGGCATTTGAAGAAAATCCAATAAGAATTACCATCACGATTGTCAGAGCTGTATTTAGCATCACCTTATTTTTATGCGCGATATACCAAACAGCATAACCAAGAACCCCAATCATCAGTATATTGAATACAACTGATCCTGACAAAATCCATATTCCGCTGAAAAACAGTGCAGCAAAAGAAAAGGCAGCAGTCTTTCTGATATTTGAAGAACCAAGAGTTGATTTTATAGCCAGGACGAAAAAGATAATTATAAGGGCAACGTGAAACAATAATCCGCTATTTGCAGGAAGACCAAGTACATTCACAAAGAAAAGGTCAAATCGTGAAGCGATTGTAACTACTCCTGGCCTGATGCCGTACATAAGCAGGGCCAGAATAAGGACCGAGCTTACGAGAGCAGTAATAAAGCCCTTCCATGAGAACTCATATTTTCTGAAGTAATAAACAAGTCCTATGGCGGGTATGGTCAGAAGATTAAGAAGATGGACTTCTATAGCCAGCCCAACCAGAAAGGCTATCAGTATTATCCATCTGTCGGCATAATCTTCGTCAGCAACATTCTCCCATTTGAGTATGGCCCAGAAAACAAGGGCAGTAAAGAATGCGGATGATGCGAAAACTATAGCTTCTACTGCTGAAAACCAGAAAGAATCGGAGAAACAGTAGGCAATAGCTCCAACAAGACCAGCAGCCATAATTGATGTAATCCTGCCGGGAGTATATTGGTTTTCTTCTTTTATCAGAATTTTTTTTGCAAGATGGGTTATGCTCCAGAAAAGAAACATCACCGCAAATGCACTGGCAAGAGCGGACATAGAGTTAATCATTGCTGCTACTCTTGAGACATTTCCTCCTGCAAAAAGGCTAAAAAACCGGGCCATGATCATAAATACCGGGTTTCCGGGAGGATGTCCGATTTCCATTTTAAAAGCAGAGGAGATGAACTCACTACAGTCCCAAAGACTTGTAGTTGGTTCAATTGTTTTTAAATAGGTAAAGGCTGCAACAGCAAATGCAGCCCAACCTGTTATATTGTTAATCAGCCTGTACTTTTTCACTTGACTTTATATCTGGTTGTAAGTTTCAATAAATGGGTCATTCTGTTAAGGGAACTAAATTAGTAAATTTTCCAGTGATTTGAAATATGAAATTCAGCTTTGCCTTATGCACAGCAAACAAAACGACAAAAGCAGAGATCCTTTCCTGATCTTATCGAAATCATATAAAGAGAACTTTCCCCACCGGGGATATGCATTCGTTCTTCCCGGGAACAAACATGAGTTCATACTATGGGAAATTCACTCCGCAAACGATTTGCAGATCTTATAATAAGTGGAATGAATCTGATTATTTCTTCTCTGAGACTTTTATCTCAGAGCTTTTATCCTCCGGGGCCTTTTTTTCAGGTTCGTCATCAACCTGTGAAGCTTTTTTAAACTCTTTCATTCCCTGACCTATTCCTTTCATTAATTCGGGAATCTTCTTCCCCCCAAATAATAACACAATTACCAGTATTATTAATATAAGGTGCATCGGACTACTAAAATCAAGCATGTTTCTTTAATATTTACAGGTTAATACTAACAAAAAATCAAAATAAAAGTCCATCCACACAATTATTAATGTTCATGGACGGACTTTTCTTAAATAATAAGGAATAATTAAAAAAAACTTAAAAGAGGATTATTTTTTCTTTGTTGAATGATGTTCTGCCATGTTGGGAGTAAGTTTCTTTACAAACATTCCGTCCTTGTCATAAACAAGAGTTTCTTTTGCAGTTCCCTTTTCCACTAATACATGGTAAGTAACAACATTATTTGCTGTTACACTAGTTGCACTTTTAATAGTGTATCCCGCATAATCCTTAGCAATATTGTCTGTTATATTCTTCTGCAGATCAGCTACCTTGATAGTTGTTTTGACAGCTTTTGCGTGTGTAGCTGTTGTTTTTGGAGTCTGTGCATTCAGCGCCAGAACAGACATCATTAAAACCATTACAATCATTACCTTTTTCATATCAGATATTTTTAAAAGTTTACGCGACAAAGGTATTTTCAGATTCTGAAGATGATCTGAAGTTAGAATCATTTAACAAATAATTAAGAGTAATGTTAAAATGTGCTCTGATATGAGCGGGAACCTGCAAAGGTTTACTTTACCATCTCAGGCGGAAACCGGCCTGATTGTCATATTGTACAAAAGTCAGTTCCGCTTTAGGTTTTGACACAGATAATATAGCACCTGACTGATCGTAATGTGTTTTATTATAATGATTAACAACCTGCTTTCCACATAAATAACCCAATATACTACCTACGAATACATCAGAAGCCCAGTGCTCATGTTCAGTTAATCGTGACACACCTACGAGAGTAGCAGCTGAATAGCAAATCACCGGAATAGCTTTTATATCTTTGTATTGCATTGCGAATACAGTAGCGATTGAGAAGGCGGTTGCTGAATGGCCCGATGGAAAGGCATCAAAAGCTGATACCGGTTTTCTTATCGCCAGGTCCTGGTCCCATACTGCAAATGGCCCATACCATGTTCCACTCTCAGATTTACTAAAAGCATAATCAGCCATTGGTCTCTCTCTTCCGGTGAGCACTTTTACAATATTCGCCCAGACACCAGAAGTGATCATTGCCTGGGTTGCCAGTAAACTTGTCTGAACAAGCTTTTCTTTACTGCATACTGCCCCCAGCAATCCTGATGCAATAGTTGAATATATACCCCAGTCTCCACCAAAATGAGTGATAAACGGCGAAGATTTATTTACCCAGTTATGTTTCTGTTTCTGATTTCGTGCCCACTCATCTATATCACCATCCAAAAAATACAGCCCGACTGTGATACCCGTTGCAATAGATGTATTTATGAATTGTTTGTGATTAATTTTAAATGGTGCAACGAGCTGGGCTCCAAAATCGTAAGCCAGAGAAGGGAAATAACCTTTTGATGAACGAAAAGAAAAGACACTGTCAGCTTTATAAAAATTTCCAGAATGTTTTTCAGATTTAATTCCTTTCTGTTGTGTTTTTGGCGAAAATGAAGTCTGAATATTGATGGAATCCGAATTCTGCAGGTCCTGGGAATAAGCTCCACAGACATACGCCAGGAACACAAATACTAAAATAGTCATATTCCTGAATAAAAAAGACGCTTTCGCTGATGGTTCCAACAAGTATTAATTTTGGATAAAGTTATATTATTTTTTGAGTCTTCCTGATATCAGCCTTAACTTTTAAAAATGACAAAGATCTCTTAATATAACCGCAACTACACCTTGGTTTTCAGGTATAGATATCCTTTCGTTTATAAATCCGGTAGGAGAGTGTAGTCAGTAATAAACTAAGACCTATAAAATAAACCAGACGCCATAGGTCCAGTGTGTAGTCAGGACTTATTGCGTTTACGTTGGCAAATCTGAACGGGCTCAGGTATCCGATTTTTGATGCGCTTTCTGTGATCTTGGAGACAGTGTAGATGAAGTATAAGATTAAAACCAGTCCAATACTGAAGGTGGTGATCGGTTTTGCCCTTTTTATAAGTGTTGAGATGAAAACACCAATAGATGCGAAGAGCAAATTCAGCAACAAGGTATACATTGAAAGAATCAGATATGCGCCAATAATGAATGGTCCCTGCCTGACAATTTCAATGCAGATAAACCCTGCCAGAGCAGTAATAAAATTCAATAAAAATACATTAATAAGGAGCACAGCCAGTTTACTGATAAAAATTTCACTCCGGGTTAAGGGACGGGTAAAAAGATATTCTGCAGTTTTGTTATATTCCTCCTTAAGCAGGATATTTGAAGAAAGTACGATTGCATAAATACTCCCAAGTACCATCATGTAGATGATATTGTTAACCGAATAGAATCCAAGAACGGAAAGAAGGTCGTTGTAGTTGGAAATACCTTTGAATTGTAGTGCTCCTTTGGGTATAATGCTGAGCATAGCAACAATTTTTGACTGGTTATCCATAAATGTACGGTAGACAGACATTGTAAGTACGATCAGTACTGTTATTATGATAGTCCATACAATCAGAGTGACTGAATTTCTTCTCATCTCCTTTAAAAACAGATTTCTGTTCATATTTCAGGTGATTAGTTTTTATAGTAGTGCATGAAAATTTCATCAAGGGATGGTTCTTCGATCATGATGTTGACCAGTTTCTTTCCTGTCAGATAGCTAATAAGTATATTAAGATTGCCGGAGTACATGAATGAGAGCGTATTGTCGCCTCTGTTTATCATATTTTCCACTCCCTGTATGTTGAAAGAATCCTTATCTGCCTTTTCTGCGAATTCAACTGAAACTTTTTTCAGTTGTTTTTTTCTCAGGTTATCAATGTCTTCAACCTGAATTATCTTTCCTTCTTTTATTATTGCAACTCTTTTGCACAGCATCTGTACTTCACCAAGGATATGCGAGGAAAAGAAAATGGTCATGCCTTTCATATTCTCGGAGCGCAACAGATCGAAAAAGACTGACTGCATAAGAGGGTCAAGTCCTGTTGTTGGTTCATCAAGTATAAGAAGTTTTGGGCTGTGTAAAAGGCTCTGAATAATTGACACTTTTTTTCGGTTTCCGAGAGAAAGATCAGCAATTTTGCGGCTCAGGTCGAGTTTAAACAATTCTGAGAGTTCTGTTATTTTACCCTCCCCGTCAGTGACATCATAAAAATGCAAGCAATAAGTAAGAAATTCAAGAACATCCATTGAGGAGTAGGCATTTGCATCTGATGGTATATAGCCAACCTGACGTTTGATCTTCTTTGTTTCTTTTATGACATCCATTCCCATGATCCTCGCACTGCCGCTTGTTGGGAAGATCATGTTCATCAATATCCTGATGGTGGTTGATTTCCCTGCTCCGTTTGGACCTATAAACCCAAATATCTCTCCCTGATCGATTTCCAGGTTTAAATGCTCAATACCACGTGCCTTTCCATAGGATTTTGACAGATCGGCAATTTCAATTATCGGTGTATTCATGATGTGGTTTTTACTTTCCTGACCGTTCTTTAGGGTCTTTCCCTATTCAAATATAGTTATTTTGAGTTGAAAGGTTGAAAGATTGAAAAGTTGAAAAGACCGGAAAAATATTTTGAAACCTTCTGACACTCACATTTCAAGGTATACCAGTCTTAAATACATTGTGAAATTCAATGAATCATCAGTGATCCATGTCAGTCCTTACTCCTCAGGTTCTTATTTCATTCCGAATGCCAGCGGAAAAACAAACACAACGATTAAAATCCAGATTATATAAACTGGCAGGTACTTTGAAATTGTTAACTCAAGTTTCTCCATTTTCGTATTCCTGAAAATGATCCTGAATAAATCTATTGTTATAAGAATTAAGTTGATGAAAATCAGAATGTTTGATCCTAATATTGCCAATCTGTTTGGTGTGAGACCAAGCTCACTCACGCGATAAAAGATTGCCGAGAGGGCAATCAGATTAATTATCATTGTAATGATTGAAAGGATAAATAAAACGATTGAATTATACTTATCTTCCAGATTAGCTGATGTTTCGGAGATCGAAAAGACTATTATACCCATTACACCGATCAACATCAGATTAAACATCAGTAGAAACCCTCTGTTCTGATATGGATTTTTTCCGGAAACAGCAAACACTATGAGAAATACAACTAATGTAATAAGGACAAGAGGGCTGAAAATGTTTGCTATAACCGGCGCAATCCTGTTGGTAAGCGAAGTATAACTTTTAAGGATGTAGGAAGTAATAACAGGAGCGGAAACCAACCCGATTATTGCGATATAACCGGTATAAAATTTTTGTATTGAAATGCCTATCGTCTGGAATAATCCAATGGTGATCATCATCATTATTCCACCTGCAATAAGTATTAATGCTCCCATAACAGCCAGATCACCATTGTATTTTATATACTCAATACGTTTAGTATAATTTCTGAGGTCAAAGTCAATAAAAACAAGGCCATAGAGGCACCACAAAAGCAAAGGCATATGGATAAATACAAGGTTTATTGAGGCGCTGTTCGGGTAAACGGGAAGCAGGTTTATGTATAAGCAGGCTACAATGAAGACCAGGAGAGTAATTAAGGTATTCTTTTTACTGAAATTTTTTTTAATTGCTAAAGCATAGGATATGAGCCCCATAAAAAATATCATTCCGGTTTCCCTTTCATAAAAATGGAAATAGGATACATCAATATTAAACAGATCAGGAAACTTTATGAGAAATCCTGCAACCAGACAAATGACAATCATTATGAGGAAGTCGGATCCGGGACTAATTTTTAAAATATCTGCCGGTTTTTCAAAATCCAGACGGCTTTTCCAGAATTTCGCAATTTCGGTATTGTTTATTTCAGGATATATTTTTTCAAATTCTGTTTTGAAAGACTTTTTATCCTCACGATAAAGCTTTTCAAGTTTTTCGGGATCATTGATGTTTTCTTTTATTTTTTCTGCCATGGGGGAGCTTTTTATATGACCTGAATAAAAAAAGTACTAAAATCAATCGTCCCCGTAAATTTACTCATTATTAATTGGATTTATAAATGACTGGAGCTTTCTCATTTTCATTACTTACAGGTATATATGTTCATATATTATTTCTGCAGTATTATCTTTTGGATAAATGGTGAAAAAAAAGGGGTGTAAATACACCCCTGAACAATCTCAATCAGTTAAGATTAAAGACCTTTGTTTAGTGCGGGAGCTGCTTTGAATTTTACAACTTTTTTAGCTGGAACATTAAGTTTAGCGCCAGTACGAGGGTTACGAACTACTCTTGCACTTCTTTTGTCAACTTTAAAAGTACCCAGACCCGGGAGTTGAATTCTCTCACCTTTTTTCATTGATTTTCCAAATGCTCCAACGAATGAGTTTAAAGCTTTGCCTGCATCTTTAATAGAAAGACCTGCATCAGCAGCAATTGCATTTACTAATTCTTTTTTTGTCATAATACAAAGATTTAATGGTTAGACCAATCTTACTAATTAAATACAAATTTATTTTTTTTAAATT
>DCFT01000186.1:1261-4999 GCA_002319885.1 Bacteroidales bacterium UBA1797 | reverse complement strand
AGGGCTCCGCATGTGACTGAAGCCTTGACATCTTCATACTGTTGTTGATTGAATCGTTTCCAACATATTTACCTCCCTATTTTTTTGTTTATAAACGAATCGTGCATTAACTAACAAATTTTTTAAATCGAAGAGCTGTTTAAATCTTTTGCCTTGAAATATAAATTTAAATATTAATACTGTCATATTAGGAATTAACTTAACAATTGTGAATAAATTCTTGTATTTAAAAACTTTCTGAAAATCCGATATAACTTTAGATCATCAGATTTTGAGATTAGAGGGCATAAAAATGAATGAAATTGAAGTTAGAGAGTTATTGCCATCAGAATATAAAGAATGGGATCTGCTTGTAGAGGAAGTTCAGCCTGGTACACTTTTTCATACAAGTCAATGGCTGGAAATTTGCAGGGATATTCTTTCCAGAAATCTCAGGATTTACGGGTGCTTCAGAGACGATAAGCTTGTGGGCGGTTGTCCTATTTTTTATAAGGATTACAAAGGAGTTCTAAGAGTTGGGAACTCAACCTGTAATATGACTGACTACTGCGGTCCTCTTGTTAAAGAAGACAGCCGTTCGAAAGCAGGAAAAAGAATTCAGGAAACCCATGAGATACTCAACGCTCTGAGGGAATTTCTCTGCAGCCAGGGTTTTGATATGATTCACCTAAGATTTTCTCCAGGGCTTGAGGACGTTAGGCCATTTACCTGGAATGGCTGGCGTTCAGAGGTTCACTATACTCATTATCTGGATCTGAAAGAAAATGTAGATGAAAATATCTCAAGAAAGATTAAGAAAGAAATCAGGTCTGCATCTGAGTCAGGTCTCAGTACTAGAGTCAGCAATGATCTTGAGACATATTATGATCTGCTTTTCAAAACTTATGAAAAACAGAATTTAGACCCTCCATTGCCCAGGGAGTTTTTTGAAAGAGTTTTTAAGCTTATTAAGGAAAAAAATATAGGTTACATGCTTGTTTGCGAAACTCCGGAGGGAAAAGCAGTCGCAACACATCTTACTCTTTATGGAAAGAAATGCACTGTTGCATGGTCCTCTGCCAGGGATCCATCTTTTAACCAGCGAGGAACTAACACCCTTCTTTATTATAATGAATTCCTTGACCTGAAGTCAAGAGGCTTTGAATACATGAATGTAATGGCAGGAAATGTGCCCCGATTTGCTGATTTCATTATGGGCTTTTCTCCCAGACTAGTTCCGTACTACAGTGTAACTCTGGAAAATAAAAAATATTCAACAATAGGAACCTTGCACGATATAGTAGAGAGCTTTAAAATCTAAATTTTATCAGCTTTTTCCGGATTCGACCAAAAATCGACTCCCAACTTACTCAAAATTCAATTCAATAATTATTTCCGGTTTTGTTAATCGGAATCAATCTTCATAGAAGAGTAACATGTCTCTTATACATAAATTCAGAGAAAATTAACCTGAATTATAAATCACGTTACCAGATCTACTCAACAATCCAACCAGTAATGGTGATAGCACTTGGTACCAATAAAAGACAAGTTAGCAAAATGGGTTGAGAAAGTGAAGAAAGATGTTGAGGATATCGAAGATTTTGTGGAAGAAGGATTTGAAGAAGATGATGAAAAAGAAACATGCTAGGAACATAAAACAATAATTATAATAGTTGAAAAGGATATATTTGAGGCACGTTTTGCCGTTAAATCTGGTTTTTAATATTATAAACACTATGATACTATCATTTACATGAGCTTGTTTTAATCTGCCTCCAGCACTTAAACATATTCTCACCATATAGAAAACCTGGAATATGGGACTAAAAGGAATACAGGCTTGCAACAATAGCATGGGATCTAAAGTTTTGAAACAAGCTCATTGTAAATCGGTCTATTTTGGATGATAAAAGAACAGCCGAATACAAAAGTGTGTATAAAGGAATAACATATTATTTCTGCATGGCTGACTGTAAAAATAAATTTGATGGGAATCCAGGAAAGTATTTAAATTAATGAGAAGGCTGCTGTTGTTGTTCTTTTTTTATCGATTTTAAAATTTTTTTCCAGAATATAGAATTCCATTACTCTAACTTTTTTATTTTTTGTTATTTTCATGCTAAATATAATGATTTATGCAAATGAATTTTAGAGGCGCTTTTTGCCGTCAAATGTGGATTTTAATATTAACAATGAACTTATTGTTTTGTCGGCAAGATACTGTAATAAAACTGCCGTTATTCCTTTAAATCAAAAATTCGATGAGAAAAAAAATCTTTATGCGAAATTGTAGAACGAGAGTTCAAATTCATAAATTCAGCCTTGAATTTAAACAAGCTAAAGGTTTTTTTCTGATTAAACAGCTCGGGAAATATTCAGGAGTTTGGTCCCTGAAAGTTTTCGGGAATGTTCCAGAATGTTCTTTAAACACTTACAATTTTCCCTGAATCGAATCTGGCAATTTGTCCTTTAGCTAAGAATTCAAAACCAGGTTTTCACCGTGCAGAATTTTTCTTGCAGAATGGAATTCTTTCCGCCAACTTTCAGAAGTTTGAAAATTTAAAAAATCAACCACTGTCCCGAATCTAAGTAAATATCAGACGAAGGAGATTATATGAACATAAAACAAAAATTGTCTTTTACATTAATTTTCATGGTAATATTGGCATCCACTGCACTTGTAGCATCCGCGACCCATGAAATAAATTCAAAAACCGTTAAGAAAGCCCCTATTGCTGCTTTTACTGCATCTCCTACTTCCGGGTATTCACCACTTAAAGTAGCATTTACTGACACTAGTACGAGAACGCCCACTTCATGGTACTGGAGATTTGGAGATGGAACGTCATCAAATGAAAAAAATCCTGTGCATATCTATAAAAAAGAAGGAAAATACACAGTTACTCTTACTGTAAAGAATGCTAAAGGAAGCAATAAGATAACTAAAGACAACTACATTACTGTTCTTGCCCCCCAAAAACCTCCGGTCGCCTCCTTTACCGCATCTCCGACCTCAGGGTATTCACCACTTAAAGTATCATTTAATGACACTAGTACGGGAACGCCCACTTCATGGTACTGGAGATTTGGAGATGGAACGTCATCAAATGAAAAAAATCCAATTCATACATACAGTAAATATGGACCGTATACAGTTACTTTGACGGTAAAAAATCTTAAGGGCAGTAATAAAATCACTAAACATAATTATATAGTTGTCCTGAAACAAGCAACAATACTTCCTGTAGCAAATTTCAGCAGCAATGTCACCAAGGGTTACTCTCCTCTTGCAGTTCAGTTCAACGACAGTTCTATAAATACTACAAGTTGGAACTGGGACTTTGGAGACAGAACATCTTCAACAGATCGGGACCCTATACATACATACAGTGATGATGGATTATATAATGTCACTTTAACGGCAAAGAATGCTAACGGCAACAATAAGATAACAAAAAATAACTATATAACCGTGGATTCAAATCCGGAAAAGTATCTAAACATTCCTGTTGCAAACTTCAGCACTAACGTAAGTGAAGGCAATGCTCCCCTTTCCGTGCAGTTTTTTGATCATTCGGAAAATGCAACCGAAGTAAGCTGGGACTTTGACGGCGATGGAATAATAGATTCTACAGACCGAAATCCGATATATGAATATAAAGATCCAGGAAAATATCTTGTTAACCTAACTGCGATTAACTCAATTGGCACCGATTCAAAGTTAGTTACTATAACTGTTTCAGAAAAAACTGCAGT
>DCFT01000186.1:0-905 GCA_002319885.1 Bacteroidales bacterium UBA1797 | reverse complement strand
AGGTTGGAACTGGGACTTTGGAGACGGGGCAAGTTCTACAGAGCAGAATCCGATACATAAATACAGTAATGATGGAACATATAATGTTACTTTGACGGCAAAGAATGATAACGGCAATAATGCGACAACAAAATATGGCTATATAACCTCTGATTCGACAAAGGTAATAGATGTTGTCTGCAAAATGAATATCTATAGAATAACAGCAAAATACTCGAGTGAATACAATGGAACAACTTATTATTTCTGCGGTCTTGGATGCAAAAATAAATTCGACGCTAATCCGGGAAATTATCTAACTCTTCCTGTTGCAAACTTCAGCAGTAACGTCACCAAGGGAGACTCTCCTCTTACAGTCCAGTTTAACGACAGTTCGACAAACGCCACAAAATGGGCATGGGACTTTGGAGATGGTGGAAATTCTACAGTTCAGAATCCTGTATATACATACAATAAAAATGGTAAATTTAATGTCACTTTGACGGTAAAGAATGGGAAAGGTAACGATACGATAACAAAATATAATTATATAACAGTGGATTCAGCAACTGTGAAAGATTTAGTTTGCGGAATGATAATAGATAAAAGTACGGCATTAACCTGGGAGTATAAAGGAACAACTTATTATTTCTGCAGAGAGGAATGTAAGGAGGAATTTGAGAAAAATCCGGAAAAATATATAAGTTCCTGAGTAAATTTTTAAATATTTCAGTTCTGGGAAGGTAGAAATAGGTAAAGTTCAGGCTTATTTATGTGATGTAAAAATCCAGACGCGCAAAACCTTAATCCTTCCCTTATCCGAATCTTGGAAATCACAGACTATATTTAGTTTTCATTAATGATGTTTCTCTCTTTTTCTCCGTTAAAGCTCAGATATCAATACACAAAGAACATTGAGGCACGTT
>DCFT01000157.1 GCA_002319885.1 Bacteroidales bacterium UBA1797 | reverse complement strand
GCAGGCATACCCTTGCGAAAGAAATAACAAATAATCCTAATCTGTTCACTACCCGCAAGTATCAGGAGTTGCTCGATCGCAAGGATATTGATTGCATCATTGCGGCTGTTCCTGATCACTGGCACAAACGTGTAGTTGTTGATGCATGTGATGCAGGGAAAGATATTTATTGTGAGAAACCTATGTCGCACACCGTTGCTGATGGTTTTGCAATGGTTGAAGCAGCAAAAAAGAACAACCGTATTGTGGAGATTGGATCACAGAGGGTAAGTTCAATGCTCTGTGAAAAAGCACGCGAATTATACTCCAGCGGGTCAATTGGAGAGATTGAGCAGGTTGAAATAACACTGGGACGAAATGATCCAACTGGTGCATGGGAGTACCCTCCACCAACTGATTTGTCCCCAAGTAATCTTGATTGGGATACCTGGCTGAATGATGCTCCCAAGATACCTTTTAACCCGGAACGTTTTGCTCGCTGGCGCTGCTGGAAAGAATATGGTACCGGTGTCGGTGGTGATCTCATGGTTCATTTGGTAAGCGGCATGATGTTTACACTAGGATGGAATGAAGTACCACGGTCAGCTACAGCTCTTGGAGGTATTTTCCGCTGGAAAGATGGCAGAAATATGCCCGATCTTCATGTAGTACTGTTTGATTTTCATGGAGTCCCTGTATATTGCCGGCTGGGTCTTGGGACAGAAACCCCTGAGCTTGCTCGCTTTATGGGTCCAAAAGGCATTCTTGATGCTGGTGAGTTTAATCTCCGGTATGCGCCACAACCTGGCATTGATCTGGCACCAAGCTACTATGCCAGTGGATTTCCACAAAAGATGCGTGCCGAATATGAGAGTAAATGGTATAGTGAACATGCTCCTAAGCTTGGGAAGGAACCTTTGTACGATGAGGTGAACTATCGTGGCCATGACTGGGATGATATGAATCCTCATATGTGGAACTTCTTCGAGTCAGTAAAATCACGGAAACCTGTAGTTGAAGACGCTGTTTTTGGTAATCACGCAGCTATTGCCTGTCATATGGCAAATGAAGCCTATTTTACAAAGAAAACTGTCTACTGGGATGAGGCTACTCATTCAATTAAAAGCTAGTTTATTTACTGTATTATAAGCTATATCGGAATATCGGAGGCTGTCCAGCGGACAGCCTCTTTTTTTTCATAAAAAATGTTAAATATGACCCTGTCAGCGAGAATAAGTGAACATTTTAACTCTCTTTCAGGTTAAGTTCAAAAGAATTTTTATGAGGAAATTACATCAATTTATACTGCTAGCTGGCATATTGTTCAGTGTCACAATAAACAGCGTTGCGGCGCAAAAAATTGAATATATAAAAATCCCCGGGCTTGAAAAAATTCTTAAGAATCCTGCAAACAAATTGTTTGTCCTGAATTTTTGGGCTACATGGTGTGCGCCATGTGTTTCTGAGATATCAGGCTTTGAAAAGGCCGCAAGAGACTACGATCCGGGGAAAGTTAAATTTATACTGGTGAGTCTTGATTTTCCGAGTCAGATAGAAAATCAGCTCATTCCTTTCCTGAAGAAGAACAACATCACTTTGAACGTGGATGTTATGATGGATGTTGACTATAATGCCTGGATTGATAAAGTCGATCCGCACTGGACAGGAGATATTCCTGCTACATTGTTTTTTAACAATGCCAGGAAATCAAGATATTTTCATTCAGGAGAATTAACAGAAACAGAATTAAAGAAGCGGATCAATTCATTATTGTAATTAAATTAAATTCAGAATATTATGAAGAAGGTAATTATTCTACTAGCAGGCATACTTTTAAAGACCATCTCAGTCACAGCATCGGAGCCCTATAAACCAGGCGATATTGCTTCTGATTTCAGTCTTAAAAATGTGAATGGAGAAATGGTATCTTTTTCACAGTTTAAAGATGCTAAAGGGTTCATTGTTGTATTTTGCTGTAATACATGTCCGGTTGTGAAGAAGTATCAACAAAGAATTATAGATCTGAATAACCAGTTCAGCAGTAAGGGATATCCTGTTATTGCTATTAACAGCAATGATAAAAATGTTTCCCCTGGCGATTCTTATGAAGATATGCAAAAAGTAGCCAGGGAAAGAGGCTACGACTTCCCTTATCTCTACGATGAATCCCAGAAAATTGCAAAGCTCTATGGGGCTACCAATACACCTCATGTATATGTTCTCTCAAAAAGATCGGGGAAACTGATAGTCGAGTATGTCGGAGCTATTGATAACAACGCGGATGATCAGACGAAAGCTGACAAGAAATATGTAGTTAATGCTGTAAATGCCTTACTTGGTAATGAACAGGTTCCTGTAGCAGAAACAAAGGCAATTGGCTGCGGAATCAAGTGGAAGAAAACACAGGAATAAGGTATATTAAAAGATCCTGTTTCAGACAGGAGGTTTAATCTGACATTTATTTATTATCATTAATAAGGGGTAAATTTATAGTTAGAAAAAAATATTATCTTTCCTTCTCTAAAATTACCCTGACATGAATAAAATAATTGTTATTCTTCTCCTCTCGGTTTTCACCGGTAACCTATTTATACACGGGCAGGCTGACAGTCAGCTTACAAATGAGCAGAAAGCCTGGTTATCAAAAGCCAATCGTCACGAGAAAAACGGATGGATTTATCTTCATATTGAAGGAACGCCTGAGGAACGTGGTTTCCAACATGGTTATTTACTCTCGAAGGAAATAAAAGAAGCTTTAAGGCAGACAAGCGAGGTTTGGCATTATCAGACGGCCCTCGACTGGCAGTGGCTGGTGCTGGAGGGTGGTAAAATGTTCACTCCTAAAACTGATAAGGAGAATCTGGATGAAATAGATGGGATAGTAGAAGGGATGAAGGCTGCGGGAGAGTCAACAACCCGCGATGAAATTGTGACTTATAATGGCTCTACAGAGCTTATGGGATATTGGTTTCCCACCGTAAAAGACGCAATATCCCCGAATTATCCTGATCCCAAAACGGAATCATGCAGTTCATTTATTGCAACAGGAAGTATGACAGCTGATGGAGGTATTGTGCTGGCTCATAATACTATGAGCTCGTTCTATTATCCGCTCTGTAATGTTGTTCTGGACATCCTTCCTGATAAAGGGCACAGGATATTAATGCAATCTGTAGCCGGATTAATTCATAGCGAAACGGATTTTTTTCTGACAGACGCTGGTCTTGTAGGTTCTGAAACGACAATAGGAGGATTCTTTCCCTTTGATGAAAAGGGCATTCCCGAATTTGCGCGCATGCGACATGCAACACAGTATGCATCTGATATTGATGAATGGTGTGATATAATGAGAAAAGGTAATAATGGCGGATATGCAAACGCCTGGCTGATTGGTGATATAAACACAAACGAGATCGCCAGACTGGAACTTGGATTGAAATATGTTGGTTTTGAAAAGAAAAAGGACGGATTTTTTATCGGATCAAATGTTGCAGAAGATTTAAGAATACTGCGATTCGAAACTAAATCTTCAGAAATGGATATAAAAAACTCTTCAGTTGCAAGGCGTGTTCGATGGAAACAACTCATGAAAGAAAATAAAGGTAAAATAGACATAGATCTGGCTGAGAAAATGGAAGCCGATCACTATGATACCTATCTGAACTCAAATACACCCGATATGAGAACCTTGTGTTCACATCCTGATCTCGATCCGGATCCCTATGGAGTTGATGTGCCTTTTGCTCCCTGGGGAACCCTCGATGGAAAAGCTCTGGATTCAAAGATGGCAAAACAGATGTCATTTGTGGGACGATGGGGTTCAGCATGCGGTACTCCATTTGATGCAAAAGCTTTTTTAGAAAAACATCAGCAGTTTGACTGGATGAACGGATTAATTGTAGACAGACCGACACAACCCTGGACAGTATTTAAATCAGGTGAGTCTAAATAAATTAAACCATTATTTTACACTTTCAGACTGAAAAATAGGTTTCAGGTGCTGGCAGGCACGAGAACTTATTGACCTGCCAATATGTTATAATTAAGAAAAAAATGAATTTCCAGGGTTCCTTCTTGCAGAGCACAAAAGGAGGTTTTCCTAATTTTATTAAAAACTAAATTTCACACAATGAATAAATCTCTGATTACTGTTTTAATGATTTTTATTTGCCAGGCTTCATTTGGCCAGGCAAAAAAAATTACCGGCTTTTATGACAAGAATATTGACAGGGAATTGAGCCTTGAGTCTCAGTTTGATAACAACCTGAGCAGTGTCAATATTGGTGAAACAATTAAAAAGCTTTCTGCAGAACCTCATCACCTTGGTTCTGCTGCAGATAAGAAAAATGCAGAATACATTTTAAGTTTATTTACTAAATGGGGCTGGGATGCAAAAATTGAAACATTCTATGTATTATTCCCAACTCCGAAGGAAAGAGTCCTTGAAATGACATCGCCAACATCTTACAAAGCGATCTTAAAAGAGCCGGCACTTAAGGAAGACGCTACTTCAGGTCAATCAGGGCAGTTACCTACCTACAATGCTTATAGTGCCGATGGAGATGTCACTGCTGAACTGGTATATGTAAATTATGGATTACCCGATGATTATAAAGTACTAGATAAGATGGGTATTGATGTGAGAGGGAAAATTGTGATTGCTAAATATGGTCATAGCTGGAGAGGTATAAAACCTAAAGTAGCACAGGAACACGGGGCTGTTGGCTGTATAATTTACAGCGACCCGGCAGATGATGGTTACTTCGAAGGAGATGTATACCCAAAAGGTGCTTACAGAAATGAATATGGTGTTCAACGTGGATCTGTAATTGATATGTCAGCGTATCCCGGTGATCCCTTAACTCCTGACATCGGTGCCACAAAAGATGCAAAAAGACTCGACAGGTTACAGTCACCCAGTCTGCTCAGGATACCTGTATTGCCTATCAGTTACCATGATGCTTCTCCCCTGCTTGAAGCCCTTGATGGTCCGGTGGTCCCCGAAAGCTGGCATGGAGGCTTACCCTTTGCATATCATATAGGACCCGGTAAGGCAAAAGTGCACTTGAAGGTTCTCTTTAACTGGGACACAGTTCCATGCTATGACGTTATTGCGAAGATTATTGGTTCAAAATATCCTGATGAGTGGGTAATACGAGGTAATCACCACGATGCATGGGTAAATGGTGCCGGCGATCCGATAAGCGGGCAGGCAGCCCTGCTCGAAGAGGCAAAATCGATGGGCAGCTTGCTGAAAACCGGATGGAAACCTGAACGAACTATTGTTTATTGTGCATGGGACGGTGAAGAACCCGGATTACTTGGTTCAACAGAATGGGTTGAGGAACATGAAAAAGAATTAAAGGAGAATGCAGTAGTTTACATAAATTCCGATGCAAACGGTCGGGGATTCCTATATGCAGAAGGATCTCATGCCCTCGAACCTTTCATGGATGAGATTGCTAAACAGGTAATTGACCCGCAAACCAAGGTAAGTATTTTTGAGAGGAGAAAAGATAATGAAGTTATCTCAGCAAAGAGTGAGGAGGCGAAGAGAAAAATCTGGGCTGAAAAAGAGCTTAAATTAGGCGCAATGGGTTCAGGATCTGATTATTCATCTTTTATCCAACATGTTGGTATTCCCTGCTTGAACCTTGGATTTGGAGGTGAAGATGGTGGTGGCGAATATCATTCCATATACGATTCTTACGACTTATATTCAAAGTTTAAAGACCCTGGATTCCATTATGGCGTTACCCTGGCTGAAACTGCAGGTCATGCCATTTTAAGAATGTCAGATGCTGATGGTGTGCCATTTGATTTCACACATTTGTACAAAACAATTGATACATATTCAAAAGAACTTATGGACCTTTTAAAGAAGAGCCGCGAGAGCACCGTATTAGAGAATCAGATTATTCTTGCCGGGGCTTATTCAGCAGGTGAAGATCCAACCAAAGGATATTTAGCGCCGCATATTACTCCTGAAGTACCATTTCTTGATTTTTCTCCATTGCAAAATGCACTGCATGAACTGGCGGAAAATGTTGATACCTTAAATACTGTTTTCCGGAAAAATATTAATACAAACAGCATGAGCGAAGCCTTTAATCAGGCACTTTACAGGGCAGAACAACAGTTATTGAATGAGACCGGACTTCCTCGCAGACCATGGTACAAACATACACTATACGCACCGGGGTCATACACCGGTTATGGCGTAAAAACAATGCCAGGGATTCGTGAAGCTATAGAGCAAAGAAACTGGGTGGAAGCCCAGCAACAAATTGAAACAGACGCTAAAGCCATCGTCAGACTTGCGGAATATTTTAAAGTTTTGTCGTCTTCAAATAAATAATTTCCGCCTAATATGCCATAATCAGCTTAGTACGGAAATTGCACTTCTGTTGAAATATTTTAAAATTAATTTTGAAACTGCAAACCAATAAGTGTTTAAGTTATGGAAAAAGATCAAACAGGGAATTTATCAAGTTTCATATGCTATAACTGTAATGAAAAAAACTTCTTCGACAAGGCAAAGTACCTCAACAAATATCCGGCAGGAATGCCTGAATCAACAGGACATGGCGTGAAAGAGGTGTCAATAGAATGTAAAAGTTGCAGGGAGATCAATTCTGTGAAAATTGAATACTGAGCTATATATATCCGAAATTGACCGAGATAAAAAAAAATTATCTTTGGCTCAGAAAATTAAAGCATTTCCAATATTAAATCTGTTGACATGAACTTAATCCAAACAATAATTTTATCCATAATTGAGGGTTTAACCGAATTCCTTCCGATATCATCTACAGGACACATGATCTTGGCATCAAGTATTATGGATATCCCGGAAAGTGCTTTCGTAAAAACCTTTGAAATTTCCATACAGATTGGCGCAATCCTTGCTATCGTTTTGCTGTACGCAGGGCGTTTTTTAAAAGGGATTTCAATTTATATAAAACTTGGTATTGCCTTTCTTCCAACTGGTATTATTGGTTTTCTGGCATATCCCTATATAAAAGCCTATTTATTCAGTCCTGTGGTTGTCACAATCTCTCTTGTCTTAGGAGGTATTGTTCTGATTCTGATTGACAGGAAAGTTAGCGGACAGCAGAGTGAAACAGATGATCTTGAAAATATTTCTTACAAGAATGCTTTCTTCATAGGTCTTTTTCAAAGTGTTTCTATGATCCCGGGTGTGTCAAGAGCTGCAGCAACAATTATAGGTGGAATCTTTAACGGTTTAGACAAAAAGCAGGCAATTGAATTTTCTTTTTTACTTGCTGTTCCAACCATGTTTGCAGCAACCGGATATGATTTGTATAAAACATCAATAGCATTTTCAGGACACGAAATTATATTAATTGGCATCGGTCTTATAGTTGCATTTATAACGGCATTGATTGCTGTTAAGGTATTTTTAAGAATAGTACAGAATTATGGATTTAAGTACTTTGGGTATTACAGGATAATTATTGGGATACTCTTTGTGTTGCTTATAAATAAACTCTGAGACTAAATTTAAGATATATCTATTCAGACTGATAATTGCCTTGCAGCCAGCCTGCTTTCCTGAGGATAAGGCAATATGATATATGTGTCCATAACAGAATTATCTGCCAGGTCTGCAGGTATATTATTCTTTATAAAATAGCTTAATTGTATCGTCCTGTATCAATACCCATATAAAGTAAATGCCTTTAAGTGTACCAAATGGTATATTGATACAACCAATTGTTGAAATGACTATTACAAGGTATCTGGCCCAGGGCTTATAGACAAGAAGACCGATTCCTCCTATCAGACCCAGTGTCGAGACTGTACCTAGTAAAACGGGTATACTGATTGACAGGAACCTCAGAACCGTTTGCGGCACCTCATCATATTCAACAAACCCTCTGGCAAAGGTTAATACCGTGAAAACTACTACAGCTGCTATTAATCCAAGTACTGCAAATCCAATCTGTACAGAAGCTACAACTGTTACATGTTTTTTCATTCCTGAGTTTTCCATGATTTTAAAAATTTCAAAAAATTACTTATTCTTTCTATTATTAATGACTTCTGTTTTTATATGTTGCTGCTTGTATAAGAATTAATTTCTATGCATTGGTATTTTATTTATCACAAGCGAAATTTTATTTTTCAGGGAAATTACATTCCTGTCTTTTCTGATAAAATTATTCCAGATCATTATAGAAGCAGTAAATATGATTACAGTGG
>DCFT01000200.1:3104-4019 GCA_002319885.1 Bacteroidales bacterium UBA1797 | reverse complement strand
GGAGGTGCAGCTTCATCGATGGCGGCAACTCCGGGTGCATTAGCCTCTGCTCTGAAAAAAGAATATCCTGAAATAATAAACTCTTCGAGATACTCAAATCCCCCATTTGCCTTTCATAAAGGAGAAGAATTTATAAATGAAAAAGTTGCCATGGTCGATAAGGACTTTCTTAAAATGTTTAATATCAGATTTATTCGTGGAGATATAAACAACGCTTTAAATGAGCCTCACAATATCGTTATAACCGAAGAATTGGCAAACAAATACTTCAGTAACGAAGATCCGATTGGCAAAACATTAACGGCAATTAATAGTGTATTCACAATCAGTGGTGTTGTAAAAAGTTTGCCGCTTAATAGTCACCTGCAATTTGATATTTTGTTATCCTTTGAAGGGTTAGGAGTGCCACCGGATGACTGGAGTGTCAGGTGTTATAATTATCTTGAACTGAAAAAAGGAACCGACAGCAAAATAATTGGTAGAAAAATCCTGAATTTCCTCAAGGACAATAAAAAAGCATCGAATTCGGAGATCTTTCTTCAAAACATCAAAAAAATCCATCTTTTTTCTTCCAGAAAATATGTTTACGATATCAGCGGTCATGGCGATATTACATACATGAGGATTTTGAGCCTTGTTGCCATATTTATTCTCATCATTGCCTGTATTAACTTTATGAACCTTTCAACCGCTCAATCAGCAGGGAGATCGAGGGAAATTGGGATTCGTAAAATGGCAGGGGCAAACAAACAACAAATAGTAGTTCAGTTTTTTGGAGAATGTTTGTTGATTGTACTAGTCGCCCACCTGATTGCAATGATTCTGGTTGAATTGCTGTTGCCCGGCTTTAATAATCTTACTGCTAAGAATTTGAAGGTGAACTATAACAGTGCCGGTTTGTATCTTGGATTAATA
>DCFT01000200.1:0-2772 GCA_002319885.1 Bacteroidales bacterium UBA1797 | reverse complement strand
CTGGATACAATTAAAGGCATTTTTACTAAAACCCCTGGTAACACACGATTCAGAAGGGTCCTTGTCATTTTCCAGTTCTCATTGTCTGCTATTCTTATCATATGCACAATGATTGTCGGAAACCAGCTCAGCTATCTGCAAAATAGAAACCTTGGTTATAACAAAGACAACATCGGCTATTTCAAATTTCCCACACGTCCCGGAGATCCACTACTGGGTACTTTAAAAAAAGAGCTCGGCAATAATCCTGACATCGAGAGTATAACAATGGGCGATTCTCCTCTAAATACTGAATGGACTTCGAACGGGTATAACTGGACAGGAAAAAAGACTGGTGATAATGTATTATTTCACCGACTCGGTGTTGATGAGGATTATGCCAGTACCTTTCAACTGACGATTAAGAAGGGTCGTTTCTTTTCATCTGAATTTTCAACAGATGCAAATGCATTAGTGATAAATGAACAGGCAGCAAGAATAATGGGTTTTGCTGAACCCATCGGAGAAATATTAACAACTCCCCGGGGATCTAAATTAACTATAATTGGGGTAGTGAAAGATTTCCATTTTCAATCGTTACATTATCAAATCGGACCGCTTATTATGCATATTGGTGAATCTAATGTTTTATTTGTCAGGATGAAACCTGGTAAAATAACCTCAACTGTTGATTATATTGAGAAAACTTATAGATCGTTTGATCCTTCCGAACCCATGGATTTTCATTTTCTTGCTGATGATTTTGACAACGTGTACCGGTCTGAACAAAGAATAGGTAAGATATTTGGTTCTTTCTCTGTTCTGACAATAATAATTTCATGTCTCGGCCTGATAGGATTATCTTCATTTATGACAGAGCGCAGAACAAAAGAGATAGGAATAAGAAAAATTAACGGGGCAAAGTCAAATGAAATATTCTCTATGTTGTCAGGAGAATATCTGATATGGGTTATGATCTCAGTTATCATTGCATGTCCGATTGCCTGGTATGCCATGCATAGGTGGCTGCAAAACTTTGCTTACCGGATTGATATAAGTTTGTGGGTATTTGTTCTGGCAGGTGTTATTGCTTTACTTATTGCATTGCTGACAGTAAGTCTTCAATCATATAAAGCGGCAGGCAAAAATCCGGTAGAAGCGCTGAGGTATGAGTAGGAAAAGGCACAGGGCACAGGGCGCAGAGCACAGGGCACAGGGCACAGGGGAAGAATGAGATACAGTAATAGGATTTTGGGATTGCTTCGCTGCGCTCGCAATGACATCATTTAACAGTGAATTGGTACAGGATTGGAAGATTGCTTCGCTGCGCTCGCAATGACTCACATGTAACTAAATGATTGTTGTCCCGGAAACAAGAACCCAGCAACCAACACGTGGCAACAATGATAAAGAACTACTTCAAATTCGTCCTACGGAATATTAAAAGGCATTCTGCTTGTTCAATTCAGAATATAAGTAGCATTGCCATAGATATGTCCCAAAATAATTTAATTCTCAGAGTGGAATAATTTTGTTAAATTTATTATGTTTTTCTGACCACTAGATAATGCGAAAAGCGAATTTAGCTAACATTAAATTCTTTATCTGCATTGCATTTGTTTGGGGAGTGCTTACAGGTTGTCTTAAAACTGAAGGAACCCTGAAAATAAAAGGCAAGGTCATTGATGAAAGCACAAAAACGGGAATTCCATGGAAAAACATAATTGTTCAGGGATTAGTATACAGCAACAATAAATTAAAAGCAATCGAATCCGGACAATTCTCAACTGATAGTTCAGGTTATTTCACGTATTCATTGAGAAAAATCAAAGGGGCCTACGACTACAATTTTTGTTTTATAGGTAATTCAAAATACCCTGTCATAATCAATAAAATGACACTCATTGACCTTGAAAAAAATGCAAAATATCTATCCTTTTCTCTAAGCAGATTTGCAGATCTTACCATAAAAATAAACAGAAAAAGCAGAAAACCTGTTTGCGATACCCTCTGTCTGATTTGGGAATCGAATGGAGTTTATGGTGGAAATTTATATCCATATAAAATATATAATTATGGAAGAACAGATAACTCCTTTGGACTTTCTTCACAAAAAGATTTAATGTGGATAGGCGGAGATGTTATCTCTACTATAAGTACTAAAGTTTTTGCAGATAAAAAAACAAGATTATTCTGGGATTTGTACCGAAGCGGAAAGAGAATGGAAATCTTAGACACAATTACATGCAAAAGGGATTTTGCAAACATTGTTTATTTCACATATTAATAAAGAAGAAAGTTGCAGGTATCGTGTTCATCACATTCATACCATAAATCCAGCCCCGGTATTTAATAAAGCGCTCTATCTGCCTATAACCACAATATCATTAGAGGAAGCCAGAACATAGACTGAAATCCTGACTTTCATTCTTCTGTGCCTTCTTTAAAACCATGAAAAGGTATATCATCGTAAAGCTCTATGTCGAATGGCACAGACCTTCATCTCCAGGTATGTGCAAGTAATATTCTTTCAATTATCAGATATTATTATGTCATTCTAATATCTGTAATGTTTGATTTAATTAACTATCTTGCTTTGTAAAGCCTGAATTTGTTGAAGACAAATAGTTCTTAATTTTTTATATCAACTTTCTAATCAAAATATTTTCACCGGTTTTGCACAAATTTTAAATTAGTCTAAATGTTATAAACACTAAAAAAGGCCAATTTGAAATGATTTATTACAATAATATTAAAGAATCAACTTTTTATATCATCAATCGAAAAGGTTAC
>DCFT01000022.1:4650-5321 GCA_002319885.1 Bacteroidales bacterium UBA1797 | reverse complement strand
AATATTATTTGTTTAAATAGAAACAGTTAGATAATAAATTTTTTTCTGAACATTTATTAAAGCCTTAAATACAATGAAATAGATAAATGACAACAATAATCAGTCATAACATATGGGCAAGTATCTCTGAACTCATAAATTAATAAAATACTGATAGATTGTACTTTAATCAATAAATATTGAGAATAGTAGCTAAAAGTGGATTTTTTATTAACTTTACAATCCGGGAATTGAATTAACAATAAATATATAACTATATGTCAATCAATAAAGTTATACTTGTCGGCAATGTCGGAAAAGATCCGGTTGTGAGATACTTCGACAAGGGTGTAGCCAAAGCATCATTTCCTCTCGCTACAAGTGAGACGTATACTAATCAGCAGGGCGAAACAATCACTTCAACCGAATGGCATAATATTGTTTTATGGCGTGCCCTGGCCGAAGTAGCCGAAAAGACTATCAAAAAGGGCTCCCAGGTTTATATTGTAGGCAAGATAAAAACCCGTTCGTATGTTGATAAAGACGGTGTTAACAAATATATAACTGAAATTCTTGCAGATACTCTTCTTTTGCTCGAGAAAAAACAGTCATCAGGAATGTCATCGGCTCAAACAGATAGTTCAAGGGTTGAAGTTCACGACAAAGGAATTTCTACCGGAGTTATTAATGAC
>DCFT01000022.1:0-4306 GCA_002319885.1 Bacteroidales bacterium UBA1797 | reverse complement strand
CGGATCGGGCAATACACAAAATGAGGATGATCTGCCTTTTTAGATACTATCATTAATAGAAACCAGTTGGAATCTGACTATCCACTATCATACTTGACATTACTTTCAGGTTTAAGTATAAATACTCCTGATTTTAAGTTAGTTATAGGCTTTGTAATAATACTGATCCTGCTGGTTGGATCAGGTCTCATGTCAGGTTCTGAAGTTGCTTTCTTTTCTTTCAGGCCCGAGGACCTTGAAAGCCTTAAATCAAAAAAGGACAGAAAGTCGGGTTTAATTCTCAAATTGTACAATAACCCGGAAAAACTGCTGAGTACTATTCTTGTTGTAAATAATACCATCAATATCGCAATAGTACTACTTGCTGCCTTTATCAGTTCCCACCTGTTTAATTTCAGTGCGGCGCCTGTATTGGGCTTTATTATTAATGTTGTAATAATAACTTTCCTGTTGCTTTTTTTTGGTGAAGTAATGCCAAAGGTATACGCATCAAGAAATCATATCACAATTGCGCGTTTCATGGCTTACCCGATATTCGTACTGTCAAAAGTATTTCAACCAGTCACGGCAATGCTTATCTTTTCATCTTCATTTGTAAAAAAAAGGACTGGAACGCGACGATCAAACATAAGCATGAATGACCTTTCTGACGCACTTGAACTGACAGCCGATGATTTTAAGGAAGATGAGAAAATTCTTAAAGGAATAGTTAATTTTGGTAATATCAACGTTAGCGCCATTATGTGCTCGCGAATAAATGTGACAGCTGTTGATATTAAATCGGGTTTTGACAAAATAGTTCCTGTAATAATCAGTTCAGGATTTTCAAGAATTCCAGTCTATTCAGGCTCGTTCGATTCCGTCAAGGGTATTCTGTACGCGAAGGATGTCCTTCCCTATACCAATAATCCAGGAAGCTTTAAATGGCAGGCTCTGCTCCGACCACCATATTTTGTTCCAGAGACAAAAAAAATCAACGACCTTCTTAAAGAGTTTCAGACCAAGAAGATTCATATGGCTGTGGTAATTGATGAGTATGGAGGCACATCAGGAATTGTCACACTTGAAGATATCCTCGAAGAAATTGTCGGAGAGATAACCGATGAAAGTGATGAAGATCAGATATTATTCAGGAAAATTGACGAAAAGACCTATATTTTTGAAGCCAGGATATTACTCAATGATTTTTGTAAAATACTCGATATCGAAGAGGATCTCCTGGATGACGTCAGAGGTGAATCGGAAACGCTTGCAGGGCTAATCCTTGAACTCACCGGTGAGATTCCACAAAAAGACCAGGTTATAAGATTCGGGGATTTTAAATTCAGAATAGAATCTGCCGACAGAAGAAGAATAAAGGAGATACGGGTTGAAATAATCAGAGCTGATGCAATTAATAGGAAGAATTAAAATCTTAACGCTGTTCATAATCTTATCTGCTTCTTACGGTTGCAGGCATGTTCCTGTGCCAAAACCCAGAGGCCATTTCAGAATTGACCTTCCTCAACATAAATATGTCGAATTCAATGGGAACTCCGGAAAAAACCTGAATATTCCGTTATCTTTTGAATACCCCGCATACGGACAGCTTATTTTTCAAGGGGAACACGGATCTGACCCTGGCTGGTTCGATATAGAGTTTCCTGCTTATAAGGCCAAAATTTACCTTACTTATAAGGACGTTAAAAATGATCTTGATAGTCTCCTTGATCAAAGCTATAATCTTAATGTCAAATATCATGTAGCAAAAGCTGATGCTATTAAAGAACAAGTCTTCAGTAATAATGAAAACAAGGTATATGGAATACTGTACGATTTAAAAGGGAATACTGCATCGGCTGTTGAATTTTATGTTACCGACAGTCTGAGTCACTATCTTAGAGGTTCCCTTTATTTTTCAGCCGAGCCAAACGCTGATTCATTGGCACCTGTAATTAATTTTTTCAGAGAAGATATCATGCATCTGATTGAAACTCTGAAGTGGAAAAAATAATACCTGATAATTACCGATGGGTTGTATCACAAAACATTATCTTAACGAGTTCTCAATATTGGGTGTCTGGAAAATCGAAGAAGATTTGAATACACTTCTCGACCTTGTTTTGCTTGATAATGATGAAAAAAAGAAATATAAAGGTTTCAGCAGCAACTCGAGGAAGCTTGAATTTCTTAGTGTAAGGGCATTACTCTCAGAGCTGATCGGAAGAGAAGCAAAGATTGTTTATAACAAGAATAACAAACCATTTCTTAATGATGGATCAAGGTTTATAAGTATATCACACTCACATAAACTGACAGCAATTCTTTTAAGCACAAATGAAAAGGTTGGAATAGACCTCGAATACATGAGTACAAATATTTCAACCTTCGCGTTTAAATTCATTAACAGGAAAGAAAAAATCACAAAAAAACTTGAAGAACGTAGATATCACTTATATATCCACTGGTGTGCAAAAGAAGCGCTTTATAAAATCTGTGACAAAGAAGGAATAAGCATAAGAAATAATATTACAATCGATCCTTTTATGTTAGCTGAATCCGGAGAGATCACCGGACATGTTCATACAAATAAAATAAATGAATCATTTGAACTCTTTTATTCAAAATACGATAATTACGCAATAGTCTGGACAAAGAAAAATTATGACACTCTCGCTTTAGATACTGCTCAAACTGATGAATAACAATAATTTTCCAGGTAAAAAAAGTGTTGCTCTTCTCCTTGATCCTGACAAGGCAAATGGAGACCTGCTTCAGAATATTCTTAAAACTGCGAATGAGAGCAAAACTGACTACATATTTGCAGGCGGCAGTCTCACCTTTAACACTATTGACAATCTCATTTCCGAGATCAGAAAATTATGCTCTATTCCTGTCGTTCTTTTTCCCGGTAACTTACTTCAGCTGACACTAAAGGCAGATTTAATCCTGCTTTTATCCCTCATTTCAGGGCGTAATTCCGAATTACTCATTGGTAATCATGTAATTGCCGCACCTCTTCTGAAAGATGCCCGGGAAAAACTCATATCGGTTGGATACATCCTTATCAGTGGTGGGAAAAAGACATCTGTTGAATATATTAGTCAGACTGAAGCAATTCCATATGATAAACCCGAAATAGCTGTTGCCACTGCCCTTGCCGGAGAAATGCTGGGCCTTAAAATGATATATCTCGAGGCAGGAAGCGGAGCCGCAAACCCCATTCCAGTAAATGTTATAAAAGCAGTCAGACATAATATTTCAGTGCCATTAGCAATAGGTGGCGGAATTAAAAACAAAGAACAGATTGAAGATATCTTCAATGCCGGAGCGGATCTTATTATTTTAGGTAATGGCTGTGAAAAAAATCCGGAGCTACTCTTACAAGCATGTAAGATCCGGGATAATTTCAGGAATAAAATCCTCTAACCACAAAGATCACTAACCTGCCTGCCGGTAGGCAGGGCAGGCTCAAAGTACACAAAGTTAAAACCACATTATTCAATCCTTTGTGACCTTACCACGAGCTTGACGAGAGCTGAGCAAAATCTTTGTGCACTTTGTGGTTAATGGCTTTATTATATTATCTGAATAGCTCGAACATCGGGTCCCCTGTACATGCATTCGGATACGGAACTTTACAAAGTGTCGATAAAGTGGCAGCTATATCAGTCATATTCACCTGCCTTGTCACCGATTCCCTGTTTACTGTCCATCCATACCAGATCAATGGTACATGAGAATCATATTCATAAGGTGAATTATTATTCGTCACAAAATCACTTTGTTTCTCCACCCAGCCTGGATTAAGAATAAGAATAACATCGCCGGAACGCTGGGGACTAAAATTATTTATGATCTTTCTAAGATTGCCATTCCCGAAATCATTTGCCTCAAAAGCATAATATGGATATGCGGCTTCTATTCCTGTAAATTGAACCAGAAAACGTGCTACTTTCTTTTGCACATCTTCAAGTGAAAGCCGGGCATCCTCAATAAGAGTCCTGTTGAGAAAGATTTGTCTCTCCGAATAACCCTTTACCCAGTTACCCTCGCCATAAACCGCGTTCAGATAACTTCTCAACAGCTGCAAAGCCTGATTCTGCTGGAAATATCCGGAAGGGATCCTGTTCTCTTCCAGTACAGCCGGAATTTCAGAAATCCCATGTGCAGCAGTGAAGTAAATCAGAACATTTTTCTTACCAATACTATCGTTTAAGAAAGTGAGAAGATTTTTAATATCATCATCGAGACGCAATATGGCATCAGCCATCTCCACCGACGATGGTCCGAACCTATGCCCTATATAGTCTGTAGCCGAATAGCA
>DCFT01000195.1:18467-18613 GCA_002319885.1 Bacteroidales bacterium UBA1797 | reverse complement strand
TGTACTCTGTCTATATCCTTTACTCTCAGAAAATTGATAGGTTCTATATCGGATTTTCATCTGATGTTCACCAAAGACTTCTTAAACATAATAGAGTTTCAAAAGGCTTTTCAAATACCGGAAAACCCTGGATCCTGGTTTATCAG
>DCFT01000195.1:0-18200 GCA_002319885.1 Bacteroidales bacterium UBA1797 | reverse complement strand
AGCAAGTATTTCAAAATAAAAAGGATGCTATGAACAGAGAAAGACAATTTAAAAAATGGAAAAACAGGGAACGTCTCCTGAATCTGATTAACAATGGTTCAGAGCATCCCTACTTCCAGTCGGGAGGGTCGGTCCCGCGAATGCGGGATCAACCCCCACACCCAAAGAGGCCGTCTCATAACATAATTGAGACGGCTTTTTTATTTGAGTTTTTTCTGGTGATTTTTAAAACATAGAGTTTTTCTGGGATTTCAATCCGATTCCCAGCAAAAACAAGGATCTTCTGTTGTGTTTTTGCAGCTATCTTCCTCAAATTGTGAGATAAAGCCAATAATCCAACTTCTATTTCTACTTTTTCAAGACCTCTGAGCAAAAATTTCCTATAATTTTTATTCCCTTATATTATTCCAAAAACAGCTTCAACATCAACGTATGTTGGCTTTGGTATTTTTTTCCACGTTCACTGGTGAGACTTTCTCTTATTATTGATTTATAGTGATTTAACCTTTCATTTATCTCTATTGCTCAATTCCCTTTGCTCTTATTACAAGCATCTCTCATTGGACACCCATTACAGTTTTATGCCTGGTAAAATCGTTTTATCTGCCTGAACCCATTATTTGTGATTTTTGTTTTTTCTTTCATAAAACCCATCTGCTGACCCTTTGGGCAGGTATAATTGTCATTCTTCTCATCATAATGTAAATTCTCGATTCTATAAGGAGTTGTTTTTGTATTCTTACTTTGCTTTTTTTTTATGCTGCGACCCCAGACAAATGTATATCTGTTGGCAATTGCCTCTATCTTAGTTCCATCCAGATAAGCTTCTTTCAAGGTTATGTGTCCATTTTCTTTAAGTAAGAATACCACTTGGCTAAATATCTCTTTCAAAACTCCATTTAATCTCTGACTCCTGAAACGATTGATTGTGTTGTGATCAGGATAACTCATGCCACTCAACCACATTAAGTGTAAATTCTGATATAACGCCAGTGCCATCTTTCGACTGGAATATAGATTGGTCAGATAACCCTCAAGTTACATAACCTGAGGTTCTTGGAAGGGGAAGGCATCCCGCCTTTTTTTCTAGTTATCAACAATTTAATACTTTAGTAAGTGCAAAGGCAAACCGGAAAAGGTGCGAACCTGGCCCTTTTTGGTGGCGCCAATATGGCCTTGTGTTGCGGACAAAAAGGGCAAGGTTGTCTTTTCCGGGCTCCTTTTCTTTGGTTCGTTTCTTTTGGAGAAGCAAAAGAAATGAACATCAACTAAAAAAAGGGTGTCCTTTTGAGACAGCCTCATATTTTTTGTGAGATGCTCCGGGTTTGATTGGATAAGGACATAAAAAAAGTCAGGAATCACCTGACTTTAAAAAAATACTTATACAAAAAAACCATTCAATATCTTATATAATCATGGAAATAGGTCCAAAAAATCTATTGAGCTTTTTTGTACCACATAAACCAGGCTAGATTATATAACCCTTCTGACGCCAGTTCCTGTTTGGAAGCGTAAGCATCTGGTATGGTTGGCACGAGAACATCGTCTCCTGCTTTCCAGTTAGCCGGTGTCATAACATGATCTGCATAAGTCGTCTGAAGAGCCGTGATCATTCTAACAATCTCATCAGTGTTCCTGCCAACACTATTAGGATAAAAATAAATACCCTTAATAACATTATTAGGATCAATTATATATACCCCCCTGACATCCCTGGTTGTATTAGATGCTGCATGAATCATACCATATGCTTTTGAGACAGACAAATCAGCATCGGCAACGAGAGGAAAGTCAATTTTAACAGGCTTCCTGTCTTTATACATCAGGCCTTCCATTGCCTTTTTCCACTCTTGGTGCGTATCCAGACGATCGGTAGATACAGCAACAATTTTTACATCCATTTTATCAAATTTGTCCTGCAAATTTGCAAGCTCAAGTAATTCTGTTGTACAGACAGGTGTAAAATCCTGTGGATGACTGAACAAAACTTTCCAACTGTGACCATAATCCTGAGGGAATTTTATCTTACCATTCGTTGATTCAGCGGTGAATGTTGGGGCAACATCTCCAAGCAAAGGGATACGAAAGTTTCTGTTTTCAACTGGTTTCGGCTCCTCAAAAAGGAACGGGTCCTGCGACCATAATTTTGTCACAGAAAAAGCAAGTAACATAAATACTAATAATTTTTTCATTTGATCAAAATTAAGTTTATAATAAAAATTACTTCCACATTTGAAAGCTAAACAGTATAGAGGCAATTATGTTCAATGAGCAGGACTTTTTAACATATGAGAAATATTAAAACTTACTACCAATGATATATAATGCTGAATAAGTGCAATATAGATTCAGTAAAGTTATAAATTGCAGGCTTGAAATCCTGTTGTATATTATAACTTGAATTATCAGACTTTTGAAAATTAAGCCACAGTATAAGGAATAGTAAAGATAAACTGAGTCCCTTTACCCGATTCTGATTCAACTTTTATACTACCACCAAGCAGGTCGATGTATCCTTTACAGATAGAGAGTCCCAAACCAGTCCCGCTGTACTGTCTAGATACTTTGTTATCCACCTGGAAAAATCTGTCGAATATCCGTGAATGGTATTCTGACGGTATACCAATACCTGAGTCACGCACGAAGAATTCAAGTATCTTATCTTTCAAAATATATCCAAAATCGATCTGTCCATTCTTTGTAAACTTTATAGCATTATTAATTAAGTTTGAGAGTATCTGAACCAGTTTAGTAGTGTCAGTTACTATAATTGAATCTTCATCAGGCAATGCCACGCTAAGATGAATTGAAACATTGTTATGCTTGCTTGCAATTCTGAACTGCTCGTTCAGATTCTTCATTGTAGAATTAAGATTAATTTCCTTCAGGTTAACAATAGCCTGACCGCTCTCAACATTTGCAATATCAACTATATCATTGATTATCGACAGAAGCTGATTGCCACTCTGAAAAATGATATCTATATACTGATGCCGTTCATCTTCAGCCAGGTCAGGTTCATTCAGAAGTGATGAAAACCCTATAATCGCATTCATAGGAGTACGGATTTCATGTGAAACATTGTGTAAAAAGGCAGTCTTTAACCTGTCACCTTCCTGTGCTTTTTCCTTAGCTGCGATAAGTTCTGCTTCGGCTCTCTTTCTGGTGGTAATATCCCGAAAACTCCATACTCTCCCGACACATCTCCCATTAACTTTCTGCGGTTGTGAATAGCTCTCAAAAATCCTTCCGTCTATAAAATCAAGTATATCGGAACTTGTCGCTTCAGGTTCTATATAAAGTTGCTTTACGCTTTCCAGGAAAGTATCCGGATTTTTTAATTGACCTTTGACATAATCCAATGCATTATTATCTTCTCCCGGAATTAGCAATTCCAGTGGAATTCTCCACATATCGACAAACTTCTGATTGTATTGGACAATTTTTTCCGATGCATCTACTACAAGAAGGCCATCCTCTGTTGACTCAAAAGTTGCTTTTAAGAGTGAAACAGAATTCTCGAGATCAGATTCAGCTCTTTTTCTGGAGGTTATATCTTCAATCATTACAAGGAAAAACTGGACTTCATCCTTTTTATTACGGATGATGCTTACCGAGGTTGATCCCCAAACAATTGATTCATCTTTACGTATATATCTCTTTTCAGTTTTGTAGATAGGAATTTTTTCTGAAACCAGCTGTATGAGGCCTATCTCATCAGTGTTGATATAGTCGGGATGTGTGAAGTTTCTAAAAGTAAATAACCTTAGCTCATCTTCATTGTAACCAATAAAATTGCAAAATGATAAATTGGCCCTTATTATACTATAATCTTTGCTGGTCAGCAAGATTGAAAATGGACTCTCCTCAAATATTTTCCTGAAGTTGTTCTCGCTCTCTATCAGAGTGCTCTCTATTCTTTTTCGCTCTGTTATGTCACGTCCAATTGTCTGATAATATTTTGCACCTTCAATCAACACTATTCTGGAACTTATTTCAACATTAAAAGTTGTATTATCCTTTCGTTTATGAACAGTTTCAAAAGTAGCTGACTCGTTCTCGTTAACAGTTCTAAGATTAAAAGGAAGCTGCGACAAACTCTCCGGGGCTCTGATTTTTTCAATATTCATCCCCAGAAACTCTTTACGTGAATATTGATAGAACTCCAAAGCCCTGTCATTAGCTTCAACGATATTAAGTTCTTTGTCGATTAAAATTATGATGTCGTTGGCGAATTTCAATATATAATCAAAATGTTTTACTAATGCGAGACGATCGAGTTCATCCTCGTATTTCTCACGATAAAATGCGACTCGCTGATTCCTTAGTATAAAAGCCAGAAAGGATCCTGCAGTAATAATTATTAGTACAAGTATGATAACAAACATCTTCATCTGATAAGTCAGAGTGGATAATATCTCTCCCTTATCCATTTTTGCAACCATATACCATTGGGTACCAGGTATTTTATTCATTGCTGCAACTACAGGTACATTTCTGTAATCAACTCCATCAATGGTACCGGTTATTCCCTGTACTGCAAGTGCGCCGGGTAATTTCTCCGTTGTAATGGGTTTCTTAAGTGTAAGTTCGCTGTTTTTGAGATGTCTGACCTGGCTTAGATAAACTATTTCGTCTCCTTCTCTTTTTAACAATATTGTTTCGGCGCTCCTGCTGGGAGCCGGCCAGGATTGCATTAACGGATAAAGCAATTGAGAGGGATCAACACGCAATTCGAGGAGACCAAAAACCAGAGTATCATTCTTACTGCGATCAATCAGTGGTACAACAAGATCGAGATGCACAAAGCTGACCAGATTAGTTTTATGCAGATCTGTAAGCACTATTTCGCGTTGTTTAATGATTCCGGGCAACAATGGTTTCAGATGATCTCCAATTATAGTATCTTCAGCGGGGTATGCGAGTCGGACATTTCCATCATTTTCAATAAGAAGGGCATTTTTATAATCAAAATTTTCGGTAAGTGATTTCAGAGTCTGAACAATGTCTTTCCGTAGTGACAGATCAGAAGGATTATTCAGATATTCCGAGAATTTTCTTTGTAACAGAGTATTATCTCCGAGAAACCTGCCATCATTTATCCTGTCGAGTCTCCACTGAGTTATCTGCCTGATCTTCAGGTATGAAATAGATGAAAACTCTTTTTGCTTCTCAATTAAAAGATTTTTTCTCTGATAATTATAATATATAATGCCAATTACAACAGTACTGATAGTTATTGCACAGAAAAGAACCAACAAAGGCCAACGGACAGGCGCTCTTTGCTTATTTTGTATCATTAATCTTCTCTTTAATTAATACTGAAGCAAGAATTGATACCAGAAGTATTGAAATTATAATCGCAAGCGATATAATTATATGTATTTCAAAATGGAAAAATGATGCAAGCATTTTTAATCCTACAAAAGTAAGAACGAAAGCCAGTCCTATTTTCAGGAAACGAAAATAACTCATAATACCTGCTATTGCAAAATAAAGCGACCGTAAGCCCAGAATTGCAAAAATATTTGAAGTATAAACAATAAACGTGCTTTTGCTTATTGCCAGTACTGCAGGAATGCTGTCTACCGCGAATAAAAGATCCGAAGATTCTATGATAAGAAGTACCAGGAATAAGGGCGTCGCATACAACTTCTTATTCTGCTCAACAAATAATTTATCACCATGCTGTGTTTTTGTAACCGGAAGAAATCCTCTGAAGAATTTGACAACAATATTTTTATCAGGATCAACATCGGTTTCCGCATGGAACATCATTCTAAATCCGGTGAAAACAAGAAAACCTCCAAAAATAAGAACTATCCATTGAAACCGATTGATGAGAGCCACCCCTGCAAAGATAAATATACCTCTCATTATCAATGCTCCAAGTATACCCCAGAATAAAATCTTATGCTGATATTGACTATTTATTTTAAAATATGAAAATATAAGGATAAAGACGAAAATATTGTCTACACTAAGTGAGTATTCAATTACGTATCCGGTGAAAAATTCAAGAGCTTTTATAGGACCAAAATCTTTATCCAGATAAATAAACAGATTAAACAAAAATGCGAGCGCTATCCAGACACAACTCCATATAATAGCTTCTTTTACAGGAATCTTATGCGGGTGTCTATTAAATACCCCCAGGTCGAGTGCAAGCATGCCGAAAACAAAAAAGTGGAATCCAATCCAGAAGTAGATGCTTGTTCCCATTTATTTCTATTTAGCCTGTAAACTTATGAAAATAATTCCTTAATTCGTTGTTGATAATCCATTCAGCTCGTGGAGGGAAGAAAAATAAGCCGTAAAGAATTCTGTAACAAGGCATTAACTGCTCTCGGAGGAATCAGTCTTGTCTCAAGAAACATATCTGAATTTTATCCTTCAGCATTTGAATTGAAAGCTATCGGAAACACCGGTCTTTTTGTAAGTCCTATTTGTTTCGGAGCTCCCAGGACTAATGATGAGTCCTTGATTAAATATGCAATTGGAAAAGGGATTAATTTTATTGATACCGGACGGACTTATGGTAATGGTAACAATGAAAAACTAGTTGGAAGAGCTATTTCAGAAATGAGAGCGAAAATCATTATACAGTCAAAAATAAGGCTTGAAGTGAATGAGTTACCCTCAAAGGGAAAAGGACGAAAAGGAGCTGCGGAAATAAGAGATGTTCTATCAGCAAAACTGGAAGCCAGTCTCCATGCTCTGAATACCGATTACATCGATATCATGCTGTATCATGAAGCAGTTGATGAAAATCTTCTCTTTCACAAGGAAACGTTGAAGTTTTTTGATGACATGAAAAAATCAGGTGTAATAAAAGCACATGGTTTTTCAACACATAACGACTATATGAATCTTCCGGAAAGAAACAATCTGGAACGATTTTATAATGTAATAATGGTACCTTTTAACTACAAAGGTTCTTTTGTACATTCAATAACAGGAAGTTACTTTGAATGGGATCAGGCAAAGCTTATATCAGTTTTAACAGAAGCCTGGAAAAAGGGCATTGGTGTAATTGCGATGAAGACCTGTTCCGGTGGAAAATATTCTTCGTCAGAAGGAGTTGAGCCAAGCTATAAAGAGGCTGTTCTATGGGTTCTTCAACAAAAGTACATCAGTTCAGCATCAATAGCCATGGTTAACTTCGAACAGGTTGATGAACATACATCGTGGCTGAAGTGAAAATTATTTAGGCTTTCAGTCAGTATATCATCGGGTTTTTAAAGTAAAGAAGCACTTTAGAGGAACAGCATATTGTTTATCAATATCAGGGATACCATTACCATTGATGTCTTTCATTGAACCAAGGTACTCTAAAAGAGCCAGCCATTCTTTCCCTTCCTGCACTCCTTCGCGGTTCTTATCCATATCGATAACCATGGTACTCATATCTTTAACTTTATTGCCCGCTCCGTCTTTAGGGACAACATTAATGAGACCAAAACTCATCTTTTTGATTATGCCGATAAACTCAAGCATATAGGAACTCGCTGTAACTGAATACAATGTAGAATTTTTTCTTGAAAAACCGACATTTATAACTCTCCCGTCAGGATGAATGATCTCGATTTTATTTATCTTTTTCATGAGGCCTCTGTCGGGGTCATACTGAACCCGCAAACCTGAATAATAGCAATATTCGTCAGGACTCGATTTGTATGCAACCTGCAATATTTCAAGGATACTCTTCAGTTCCCTGCCCGTAACATAAATTCTTGAAAGTGCATAACCAGGAACATTATCCTTGCCTGATCCGAGCGACATAACCCTGAAAATATCAGGCGCGGTCAGTATCCCTGGTACAATTCTATCGCGTAACATTCCTGCAGCTACCATACTAACATCAGTCCCTTCTGCATTATAACTGTTTACATAATGGTAGATAGCATCGGCAACAAGCGGGCCCAGATTACTAGCCATAAAATTTCCTGTTTCATTACCTTCAAGAAAAAAATCTGATTCTGCTACCGGCTTATCATAGTCCAAGCCAATGGGTTTAAGTACTTCTGTTGTTATTCTATTTTTTTGTTCTTCAATTAGTTGACTTATTTTCTTATTACCCATAATTTTATCATCAACCGGAATAAGTTTATAATCATCTATCTTCATGTTTCCATTTGAATAGGATAATGACAGACGACCAACATACTGACCATATTCACCAGTTTGAACTATAGGAATTCCATTAACAATAACAGGTTGATCCAGTTTGGTGTGAGTATGTCCACTAATAATAATATTAATACCCTTTACACCTTTTGCAAGTTCAACATCTTCACCACCCCATTCGCCATTTTTTTCCTTTGTTACTCCTGAATGCGACAGACAAATAATAATGTCGCAATTTTCTTCACGAAGTTCTTTTACCATTTTTCTGGCATATGAAGATTGTTTGTAAAAACTAACAGGAGCAGCGTGAGGAGCATCCTTCACGGCATCTTTACCTAAAATTGAAAAAAAACCGAATTTGATACCATCTCTGGTCAGGACCAGTTTCCTGCTAATTATATCTTCAGAGAATAGCTTTTCAAGAGCATCATCTTTCACATCCCTTTTAGAGAACCTCGTATTACCTATCAATACTGAAGGTATCTCCCCGTTCCTTTTTGCAGAATTGATGACAGAAGCCAACCAATCGGGTCCATAATCAAATTCATGGTTACCGAAGCAAGTAACATCATATTGCATTGCTTTCATTAACCGAAGCTGGAAGCCTGTTTCCTTTTCAAGACTGGGAAAAAGTGTTCCCATCAGAAAATCACCTGCATCAACAACAAGGGTTGTCCCTGTATTACTATTCTTCTCGCTTTCTATTATTGATGCTATCCTTGCAAAACCACCAACTGTTTTGTCGTCATTTACAGTCAGAGGAGTATATGAAGACTCAGGACCAAAACCTATAAGGTGAGAATGAAGATCGTTCGTATGCAGAATTGTGATCTTCTTTTCTGTTTGACCATTAAGCGTAATAAATGAAACAAACCAGAAAATAAGAAAAATAGTTTTTTTCATAGGACATATATAATGCTGGTAACAAATTTAAGTAATAAAAACGTTCAATTTAATCTTATGAACATAAATGAGTATCTGGAATTTTATGACCAAATTTAGTACACTTAACGGATAATTTGTGAAATTAGCATGGGATTTTTCGCTTCACTGAGTTCCGCACAAAATGACAGTCACACTGTTTTTGAGGGGCTATTGAAAAAGTCCTTTTTCGACAACCCCTCTCCTGAACTAAATTACAATTATTTAAACAACCTCAGCCACAACAAAAGTACTTCCACCAATAAAAATCAAATCTGATTTATCCGCATTTTTTCTGGCCGATTCAAGAGCAGTTACAACGTCAGGGAAACAATGTCCTGTCAGTCCGTATTTTTCAGCTTCAGACTTAAGAATTACTTCATTCAGAGCCCTTGGAACCGAAGCTTTTGTAAAGTAATAAAATGCCGCTGCCGGAAAAAGAGGCAATACTGATTTCAGGTCCTTATCATTGACAAAACCCAGGACTATATGCAATGCCGATCGCCGAATCCGTTTTATCTGGTCAAGGACATATGCCAATCCCTCCTTATTATGGCCTGTATCACAGATAGTTAAAGGGGCTTCGCTTAATACCTGCCATCTCCCGTAAAGGCCCGTATTAATTACTACTTTCCTTATACCTTCAGTAATATTCTCATCTGAAACTTCAAATATATCCTTTAACATGCCAAAAGTATTGTATACGGCCTGAAGGTTTTTTGACTGGTAATCCCCACCAAGAAATGATTTACCTCTGATCATCCTATTTGTTGACAACTCAATAATCTGATATGCTGTATCTTTATTCTGGACATCATTTTTTTCAAGGATGCATCTATAGTTTTTATCGGCAAAATTGATAAGTGAATCACATTCCCGAGCTTTGCCAATAAACACATTTTTAGTCTCTGATTGTGTTTCACTTATCAGTACGGGTACATTTTTTTTAATAATACCTGCCTTTTCAACCGCTATCTTTTCAAATGTATCGCCCAAAAGATCCATATGATCGTGACCGATATTTGTAATAACAGACAGCACCGGATTTATAATATTGGTTGAATCGAGTCTTCCTCCCAGACCTACCTCTATAACCGCAACATCTACATTGCATTCAGAAAAATAATTAAAGGCCATTGCCACAGTCATTTCAAAAAAAGAAGGATTTACAGACTCTATAATATACTTATGTTTTTCAACAAATGAGACCACATCATCTTCGGAGATCATTTCCCCATTCACCTTTATTCTTTCCCTGAAATCCTTAAGATGTGGTGAAGTGTAAAGACCGGTTTTATAACCGGCTTCCTGCAAAACGGATGCAATCATATGGGAAACAGAGCCTTTACCATTTGTCCCGGCAACATGAATTGTTTTGTATTTTAGATGAGGATTACTGAAATAATTATCGAGCAAAATTGTATTGTTCAGGGTGTTCTTATAGGCAGCTTTCCCTATTCTGTGATAAGCCGGAAGCTGGCTGAAAAGGAAGTTGAGAGTTTGCTGGTAGGTCATTAATTTTAATGTGATTTTTTTGTATTTAATGTTCTCATTACTTTAAGTACTTTAGTCAATACAAACTTCAGGCACTTAATTCTACAAAATAACATACTTTATACTCAGATAACAATTTATAGCTTAAAATAGTTATTTTTGCAGGAAGGATGATTCCTGCTTGAACAGGATGTAATCTATTGATATTAAATTATTAACGATGAGAAAGAAACACAACAAGAAACTTTTCATTATTGATACAAACGTTTTACTTCATGATTATAAATGCATTTACAATTTTGAAGAGAATGATATTATAATTCCAATTGTTGTTCTTGAGGAACTCGATAAATTCAAAAGAGGAAATGATCTTATAAATTTTCATGCACGTGAGTTTACCCGTGAACTTGACAAACTGTCAGGAGATATGCTGCTGACAGCCAATATTCCATTAGGAGAGAATCTGGGGAATATGCATATTGAAACTGGTAAAGATTTCTCTGAAAAGGTAAATCAGTCATTTCCTGAAAGAACTGCCGATCACAGAATTCTTGCGATAGCAGAATATGTCTGCAGCGCCAATAAAGATAAAACCGTTGTGCTGATTACTAAAGATATTAACCTCAGGATGAAGGCCAAATCGCTGGGAATTATAGCACAGGACTATGAAAATGATAAAGTCGCAAATATTGATGACCTATACAAAGGTATAAGGATACTTGAGGGAGTTAATCAGGAATCAATAAGTAAGCTTTATGAAGTTCCGGAAGGAGTACCTTCAGGAGAATTCAACCTGGATCCAAATCTCATCGGGCATCAGTTTTTTATTATGAAAAATAACGGGTCGAGTGCTCTGGCTCATTATAATCCTGTCAGTAAGACCCTTAGCAGAGTAATAAAACAATCCACATACGGTATTGATCCACGGAATGCTGAACAGACTTTCGCTATCGAAGCTTTGTCAAATCCCGACATTCAGCTTGTTTCCTTAACAGGGAAAGCGGGAACCGGTAAAACTCTTCTGGCTCTTGCAGCTGCTTTGCAGCAACATAAGAGATACAAACAGATTTTTCTTGCCCGTCCCATTGTCCCGCTCGCCAATCGTGATCTAGGCTTTCTCCCCGGAGATGTTAAAGAAAAAATGGACCCTTATATGCAGCCTTTATATGATAATCTCACAGTTATCAAACATAAGTTCAGTCATCAGAGTCCTGAATTCCTTCGGATAAATGATATGATGAAAGAAGATAAACTTGTAATAACTCCGCTGGCATATATCAGAGGCCGGAGTCTTTCAAGTATCTTCTTCATAGTTGATGAAGCACAGAACCTAACGCCGCATGAGATTAAAACCATTATCACACGTGCAGGTGAAGGAACAAAAATGGTCTTTACGGGTGATATTGAACAGATAGATTCTCCGTATCTCGATACCGCATCAAACGGATTAAGCTACCTTTCTGATAAAATGAAGGACCAGGATATCTTTGCTCATGTGAACCTGGTAAAGGGGGAACGTAGTTTTCTGGCAGAACTGGCGAGTAAGTTACTGTAAAAAGAAATTTAGCATAATAGAACCAATAACACAAAATAATGAAAACAAAAAAAATCTGTCTTTTTTCATGTATGCTTATTATATTGATGGCCATTCCTTATATCGGCATGGCTCAGACAGGGGAAAAAAATAAATCAGGTAATCCAGTTGGTGATAAAATATATCTTTTTAACGGGAAAGATCTGAATAACTGGGTATTTAAGCTTAAGGACCCTTCAGTTAATCCTTTAACAGTATTTACTGTCAATGATGGTGTCATCCATATTACAGGAAACCCATTCGGATATATGCGTACAAAAGGTACCTACTCCAATTATAAACTGCACGTTGAATGGCGTTATCCGACTGAAGCAACAAACAGCGGGGTTTTTATACATGCGCAGCTCCCTGATTCCGTGTGGTTAAAATGTGTAGAATGTCAACTGCAGGCAGGAAATGCAGGTGATTTTGTCTGCATGAACGGCGCTGATATGTCTGAAAGATCAGATAAGTCAAAACCATTCGTAAAGAAGCTTGCTGCTTCATCAGAAAAACCGACAGGGGAATGGAATACAATGAAAATTACATGCAGTTCGAACACAATAACGGTTTCGGTGAATGGAATACTGCAAAATAAAGGTACAAATGTAAATCTTTCGAAAGGTTCAATATGCTTGCAGAGTGAGGGAAAGGATATTGAATTCAGAAATGTGTATCTGACAAAACTTGAAAAATAGTATTCCTTTTAGTAATCATTGAGACATCCACCGGCGGCTCTAAAATCTGTTTATTATGCGCGTCACCAGACTTGATCTGCCGTAGCGGCCACACGATTGCGAGGGGGAGTAAATTGATTTTGGCTGCGCCGAGCTCGCCAGCAGAGCTGGACTCGGTTCTTCAGTCTCCACCGGCCGATGGACGGGAGTAAACGAAGAAAATCAAAAACGGGAATTAGGAACAATATGACAGTTAATAAGAAAAAAGTAGCTTTCCATACACTTGGCTGTAAACTAAACTTTGCAGAAACTTCAACTATTTCAAGGTCATTTCCGGCAGAAAAATTTGAAAGAGTTCCTGCAAACTCAAAGGCTGATGTTTATATAATCAATACATGTTCCGTTACTGACGCCGCTGACAGAAAATGCAGACAAGCGATAAAAAAGTTTATTTCTCTTTCTCCGGGGGCATTTATAGCTGTGGTTGGCTGCTATGCACAACTGAAACCACAGGAGATATCCTCCATTCCCGGGGTGGACCTGGTTCTTGGAACTAATGAGAAGTTCAATATATCTGATTACCTGACAGATTTTAGAAAAAATCAAAAAGCAGAAATTCATTCATGCGATCTTACTTCTGCTGATACCTTTAGCCCATCATATTCTATAGGGGACAGGACGCGTTCCTTTCTCAAGATACAGGATGGCTGCGATTACGGCTGTTCATATTGCACAATTCCAAAGGCTCGTGGAAGAAGCAGGAATCCTGAGATTTCAACTATAATAGATGAGGCCGGACATATCGCAGAAAGAGGTGTAAAAGAGATAGTTATTACAGGAGTTAATATCGGTGAATTTGGAAAATCAACTGGTGATACATTTACAGGATTGCTTAAAGAGCTGGTTAAGGTTCAGGGTATTGAACGATTCAGAATCTCCTCAATCGAACCAAACCTGTTAACCGATGAACTGGTTGAGTTTACTGCAATGAATAAAAAAATTCTCCCTCACTTCCATATTCCGTTACAGAGTGGATGCGATAAAATCCTTGGTCTTATGAGAAGAAGATATACAAGAGATGTCTTTGCTTCCAGAATAAAAATGATTATTGATAAATTGCCCTTTGCCGGAATAGGAGCTGATGTGATAGTTGGGTTCCCGGGAGAATCAGATACTGATTTTGAAGAAACGTATTCTTTCCTTAAAGATCTGCCAATTTCCTATTTACATGTTTTTACCTTCTCAGAAAGACCTGGAACTATTGCCGAAAATCTTCCGGAGAAAGTATTATCCAGGGATAAAGAGAGGAGAAGCAAAAGACTCATTGCTCTTTCTCATGAGAAAAACCTTATATTTAATACACTGAACAGAGGTCAGATAACCGATGTTTTGTTTGAAAGTACCCGCGTTGAAGGGTTAATAACGGGCTTCACATCCAATTATATCAGGGTGGAACATCCATGGGAATCCAGATTTGCAGGAAAGATAAAAAAAGTCAGACTTGGCATTGTATCTCAATCGGGAAGAATGAGTATTGAACTAATAGAATAACAAATGATCGATCTTAAACATTTATGCAAGGAAATTGAAAATGCTGCCCGTGAAACGAGTTCTTTTATTCTTAAGGAATCCCAGGGCTTTGATATCAGAAAAACTGAAAAAAAAGGATTGAATGATTTTGTCAGTTACGTTGATAAAGGTTCCGAAAAAATGCTGGTGGAAAAACTAAGTCTGCTACTTCCGGAAGCCGGATTTGTTACGGAGGAGGGTACATCAAAAAAAATCGGTCTGAAGTACTGTTGGGTAGTTGATCCTCTCGATGGTACAACCAATTTCCTTCACGGATTCCATCCTTATTGCATAAGTATTGGTCTTAAAGATGGAGAAGAAGTCGTTGCAGGAGTTGTTTATGAAGTCAGTGGTAATGAATCATTTACTGCATGGAAAGGAGGAGGAGCCTGGCTCAATGGCGTTAAGATTCATGTATCAAAAGCCATGACACTGTCTGACAGTCTTATTGCCACAGGATTTCCCTACAATGATTTCAAATTACTGGATTCTTATATGAAATGCTTTACACATTTCTGCAAAAATACACATGGGGTAAGGAGGCTGGGTTCAGCTGCAATTGATCTGGCCTATGTTGCCTGTGGCAGATTCGAAGCATTCTATGAATATGGTCTTAAGGAATGGGATATTGCAGCAGGAATGCTGCTTGTACGGGAAGCAGGTGGAAGAGTAAGCGATTTTGCAGGTAATGAGTATAATTTAAAGGGAGAAGAATTTCTGGCAGCTAATAGTACAGTTTATAGTGAAATCCTCGAAATTGTAAGTAAATTTATGAAAAATTAAACCCAATTCTGAGATGGGCGCTATCAGCTACTACATCTTTTACGGAGTTAACTGGATTATAACACTTTTACCATTACCAGTATTGTATTTATTCTCTGACTTTCTATATCTTATTCTTTACTATATTGTATCATACCGAAGGAAAGTTGTCGCAGAAAATCTTAAAAACTCATTCCCTGAAAAAACTGATAAAGAGCTAAAAACCATTGAAAAGAAATTCTACCATCACCTGGCAGATTTAATTGTTGAAACTTTCAAGGCAACTCATCTATCAAAAAAAAGTCAGAAGAAACGAATTACATACAGTAACCTTGAAATTATTGACAGGCTAAGGGAAGAGAAAAGAGATATAATTGCAGTTCTGGGTCATTATAATAACTGGGAATGGCCTACTCTGCTTCCCTATTATCTTAATTACAAAACTGTTATCGTCTATAAACCTCTTCAAAACAAGTATTTCAATAGTTTTGTAAATAATCACAGATCAGAATACGGAATAATTCTAACTCCTACATCCCAGGTAATCAGGGAAATAATAAACTCTAGAAAGAATAAAATTAATACATTTTCCGTTTTCATTTCAGATCAGATACCGGCAAAGGGAGATATTAAATACTGGACAACATTTCTTAATCAGGATACAGCTGTCTATACAGGAGCCGGTAAGATTGCTTCAAAATACGATATGGCCATAGTTTTTATGCATATCCAAAAAGTAAAAAGGGGTTATTATAATATCAATATGGAACTTCTCTATGATCATACAGATGGGCTTTCTGAAAATGCGATAACAGAAACCCATGTAAAAAGACTCGAAGAGATCATAAAGGAGAATCCCGAAAACTGGATTTGGAGCCATCGTCGATGGAAACATAAAAAGCCTGTTGATAATGGCTAAAACAGCAATTGTAATATTAAACTGGAACGGACTTGCCTTTCTGAAAATGTTCCTCGGGACTGTTATCAGGTATTCTGTCAACAGCGATACAATTGTATATGTTGCAGATAATGGGTCAACTGATGGATCTGTAATTTGGGTAGCTGAAAATTTCAGGGAAGTAAAACTAATAAATCTCGGTAAGAATTATGGTTTTGCAGAAGGATATAACCTGGCTCTGAATCAGATCGATGCCAGGTATTTCGTTTTACTGAATTCCGATATTGAAGTTACGGAAGACTGGCTTACACCACTTGTCACATTCATGGACAACAATCCTGATGTTGCATCATGCCAGCCTAAGATACTATCCTATTATCACAAAGATCATTTCGAGCATGCGGGTGCGGCAGGATGTTATATTGATAAGTATGGCTATCCGTTCTGTCGTGGACGAATCATAAATAAGATTGAGAAAGATACAGGACAGTATGATTCTCAGGCCGATGTTTTCTGGTCAAGCGGGGCATGTATGATAGTACAGCGTGAAGCATGGACCAGGTGCGGCGGATTTGATGCTGATTTCTTTGCTCACATGGAAGAGATTGATCTGTGCTGGCGTTTTCATAAAGCCGGTTACAGAGTATGCTTTTTGCCTGATTCGGTTATATACCATGTTGGAGGCGGCACACTTCCTTATAATTCGCCATTCAAAACTTATCTGAATTTCAGAAACAGTCTCTTCCTCCTTTATAAAAATCTTCCTGACAATAAATTGTATCCAGTTCTTCTAATAAGAAAACTTCTGGATGGAATAGCTGCAATATATTTTCTCATGCAAGGCAGCTTAAAAAGCGTCAGGGCAGTATGGAAAGCACATATGGATTATTATAAAGTTATAGGCAAACTAAGGGAGAAAAGAAAAAACGTTAAGAAACTAGGTGCAGGACAAACTAACGATTCTGTTTTGAACAAGAGTATTGTTTTTGAGTTTTATGTTAAAGGCAATAAAACTTATAATAGCCTGACATCATAAAACATAATTAAAAATGAAGAGATTCCAAATGGTTATATTTTTTACCATCGCTCTTACAATTTACTCTCTTGTAAATATTTATATTTTTTACAAAGGGTATAAGGCGATCCCCGATCTGCAGAACCACCGGTTTATATATATTTTGACATGTTTTCTGCTGGCTGTGCTTTTTATTATAGCAAAGATCCTGGAATCTAAACATTCCTCCATTACTACCGACATACTGAATATTGTTGGAGGTTTCTGGCTGGCATTTATGCTTTATGGATTCATGTTTTTCATACTCTCTGATATCATTTTACTGATCCTGAAAATTCCGGGTATAATCAGGGGTGAAAATGTTCTTCTTTTCCGAAAATGGTCATTTATCAGTATTATTTCAGTTTCATCGATCCTGATAATCGGAGGTTTCATAAATGCATTGATGCCGGTTACCAGGGAATATAATTTATCAATAAACAAATCAGCAGGACAGGTCAAAACCTTGCGTATTGCTGCTGTGTCTGACATTCACCTGGGTAGCATTATCAGAAAAAGAAGTATGAAAAAGCTCTCAGTTATAATAAATGATCTGAAACCCGATCTTGTACTTTTGCTGGGAGATATTGTTGATGGTGAAATCGGACCGGTACTTCGGGGCGATCTCCTCCAGTATTTTACGTATCCAAAATGCACCGATGGCCTTTATGCAATCACCGGTAATCACGAGTTCATAGGCGGAGCAAACCGAACCATTCCCTATATTGAAAGCAAAGGGATCAGATTTCTAAAAGATGAAGTTGTAACACTTAGAGGGGGTATACAGCTCATTGGCAGAATCGACAGGGATTCCTACCGTTTTTACAGAAAAGAGCGGATGCCACTCGGCGAATTGATGAAACAGGTGGATACTACAAAACCGGTAATTCTGCTTGACCACCAGCCATTCCATCTTGATGAAACTGCAAAATCTGGCGTTGACCTGCAGCTCTCAGGGCATACACACAATGGACAGTTGTGGCCTGTTAACCACATAACGGCAATGATTTACGAATTGAGTTATGGTTATTTGAAAAAAGGGAATACAAATTTTATTGTATCTTCAGGTTATGGTTTATGGGGACCAAGAGTCAGGTCGGGAAGCAGGTCAGAAGTTCTTTTAAT
>DCFT01000168.1:483-3011 GCA_002319885.1 Bacteroidales bacterium UBA1797 | reverse complement strand
GTACCGCTGCAAGCACACAGACAGAGCTTGCAAAAGGAGCGCTTCTATCGGTTTGATTAATTGTGCTTAACAACTCATCCAAAGTTGTGTTTTCACCGGGTCTTATAGCCTTCCCATCATCAGTTAATGTGAACTTACCCTGTAAAGCTCCTGTAACTATGAAGTGTTCAGGATCAATATCTTTAGTACCTGACTATCATCTTTTATCAGATAGAGCAAAACCTTTTCACCAGTTTTGAAGCTCGGTACAGGGTTTACCGTTAAGGCATCATTTCCGACTGTTCCACCCTCAACTCTCACTATAACTTCTTCGGATGATAATGGGTTCTTGAGGTATTTATCCACACTTATGACGGTATCAGTGTAAATAAAGCAAAATGGGCTAAATGAGTCAGTATTATCAGGTCTTTTTCCGTCGATAGTATTCCATCTGCTTGGAAGAATTTCCTTAACTGTACCTATTACAATCGAATCGGAGCAATTACTTAACTCCGTGTGGTTAAGTGCTACGAGTAATATATCGCTGCTACCGGTTAAGGGTTTATCGACATTATTCGCGAGCTTGATACTATCGTTTGAAGGATCGGATAGCGCTAAAGCATTAAATGTCAGCAAAAAAAGAGCCAATACCAAAAAAATTACGTATTTTATAATAGTTCTCATGGTACCGCCTCCGGCTTGGAGTTAAAATCAGGTTTGACTGAACACACTTATAAATCAACAACTTTTTGACAAATATTTATAAGTTTTCCTAATTAAAAACTTTGCACAGCCTCCCGAGAGATCAACTCGAGGCCAGCCGATAAACCAAAAGAATATACTGATAAAGCTAGCAAGTATAAATTTACTACGAAGCTATTTGATGGCTGTGCCCTTAAAAAAAGTATAACAGAATACTCCATCTTGCCCGGCTGCCGTATATAAGTCTTTAATGCCTTTGTTCCAGGTTTCTTCATCGATCATCTTTAGTTCCAGAGCTTGATCCTTTACACCCTCGACCATCGCATTGAAAGTATTTTTTGTGAATCCTTCCACCAGATCTGGCTTACTTGAGTCTACGTACACCATTCTGGGGGAAATATTTACGTCATTATATCCGGCTCTGTTCATTAGTGGAAATAGTTCTCTACCGATAAGGGAATTTCCCCCCATAAGTTCCTGGATGTCGATAAGGCACTTTATTGTCCTCATGCCTTCATCGCTCCGGGGGTAAAAATAGCTTGAGCCGTGGTCTCCTTCAATAACAGTTATCGTACCCCCTTTCTTAAGTACTTTTTTTACAGACTTTAAAGCTTCAAGTGGACTTTTAAGGTGTTCAAGTACAAAGCAAATGAAAACATGGTCAAAAGTCTCGTCTTCAAAAGGTAGATTAAAGATATCTGCCACCTGAAAGCTAACATTCGCCAGGTTCTCTTTTTCAGCCAGTCGTTTTGCTTTTTCAATCGATTCGCCGGAAATATCAACGGAGGTGATGTTGGCCTCAGGACTATTTCTGGCCAGTATTATTGTCTGCGCGCCCACGCCGCAGCCGGCTTCCAGCACTTTGCTCCCGGGAGGATACAATGTATCTTGATGAAGTAGCTCGGTCAGAGTACTTGCCTGGTCATGGAGTCGAGTATTCTCCTTTTTTGAATATCCGTGTACATAATCCATATTATCCACCAAATTTTTTAAATAACATCTAGTTTGAACCAGTATGTTCCGTGATGTACTTACCTGTACAAAAATTTAGTGAAAATTAATTTGCTTTAACATTTCCCTTCAACGTCTCAAGTGTTCTCTGACCTTTTCGGTAAAGGATTAAAGATTATTCTAAATTCTTCCGAACAGCAGCCAGTCCTTTCCAATCTTCCAAGTCTAGCTCCGGTTTTTCCGCCCGGTATTTCGCATACAACTCAATTCCCATAGGATCTTCAATAATATCTACTTTGACGCCCTTCTCGCGAAGCGCCTCTTCATTACCTGAGGCGTTCGTAATATCCCCGACGACTACCCGGTCAAATTGGCGCATATATATCAAAGCGGCGCAAATATCACAGGGACTAAGGGAAGTGAAAATCGTAGTCTTACTGAAGTCCTGTCTCCCAGCATCTCGGATAGCCGAAGTTTCACCATGGTTGTATGGGTCGTTATCCTGCACAAGAGTATTATGACCTTTGCCGATAATCCTACGAGTACTATTATCGATGATAACGGCACCGATAGGGCAACCGCCTTCATTATAGCTTTTTTGGGCAAGTGAAACTGCTATACGCATAATATTACGATCACTCATTTTAAAGAAGAACTTATCTTCAATTATTACATGCAGGCTTTTTGTGGGTAAGTAAGCAATGACAGTAAGTACATCTTCAGTAACTGGGGTGTCTTGTGTTATGAAGTATCTCATAGCTTTCCCTTTCAACTTGTTCGTCTTTTGGATAAATCAGGATTAAACCCCAATTCCGTATACTCAGCCCGTTTTACAGCTTCCCAATAGGCATTTCTCTTTACGTTAAATTCTTGATACCCATGAACCTGGTCTTTAA
>DCFT01000168.1:0-169 GCA_002319885.1 Bacteroidales bacterium UBA1797 | reverse complement strand
AAGTGTCCCGAATCCACGAAGGCTAAAATCGTCTTCTTCCAGATTTCTACCCTCCAACACTTTTTCTAAAAGATGTCTATATTCATTCCTCTTCCTAATCAAATCAATAGCTGTACAATTATTAAGATCAATTAACTCTATACAATTTTCGTTTGCCCATGAAATTATT
>DCFT01000176.1 GCA_002319885.1 Bacteroidales bacterium UBA1797 | reverse complement strand
TGGTGGATCTTATAGGAAGAAATAAAAAAGTTTTAGAAATTGGAACTTCAACAGGATATGTCTCAAAAATATTGATGGAAAGGGGTAATTTAGTCACAGGCATTGAAATCGATAAAGAAGCCGCTGAAATTGCAAGTAACTATTGTGAGTCCATGATCATTGGTGACATTGAAGAAATTGATTTGAATCGTCACCTTGAGTCATATTCTTATGATGTAATTGTCGTTGGGGATATTTTAGAACATCTTAAGAATCCGGAAGCATTATTAGAGCAATTAAAAAATTATCTAAAGACTGGTGGCTACATTGTAGTTTCTTTACCGAACTTCTGTCATGGGGATGTAATATTAAATCTTCTCTTAGGGGATTTTAGATATACAAAGACTGGACTGCTTGATGAGACACATTTAAGGTTTTTTGCCTACAAAAATATAATCAATCTATTTAACAAATGTGGCTACGCTATTGAAAACGTCCAAAAGACAACTGCTCCTGTTGGAGGTACCGAGCAAAAGAAAGATCTGGAGAGTATTCCGGATTCGATTTTAAAATTTATCAAATCACTTCCCCATTCAGACACCTATCAGTTCATATTCAAAGCAATTCCAGATGAGAATACAACAAAACCGGATATCCCTGAGCTATCATTACATGAGCTTTTTGAGTGTTCCTTTAAAGAGTTTGTGGAGGAACATACAAATCCATTAAATAAGGAATTGAAAGATCTTGGGAACCAGATAAAGGAAAGAGATAACCGAATAAAAGAGAGAGATAGTCAAATAAAATACATGGATCAATTGTTGCAAACACACACTAATCGGATAAATGAGCTAATTCGACAGGGGCAAGATCAAAACAGTCAAATTACAGAGATTCGAAATAGGAACTCCCTTTTAGAGGCTGAACTTAAAGATATAAAACAAAGTTTCGTCTGGAAAACAGTAACTAGATTTCATAATGAATTAATTGAGAGAATTTTGCCTCAAAACACCAGAAGAAGAAATTCGTATGAACTTGGGATTATCGGTCTTAGAACACTCGTAAATGAGGGATTTGGGGCACTTGTATATAAAATCCGCAACATGTACGGGCAAAAAGATCATAACGCGTCCAATATATCAATTATTGAAACGATTATTGCTCCACCCTTTAAACTATTTTCTCTGGAAAAAAAATTGTGTGTTCAATTTACGTTTACTGAAAACAACCTTAATGGAATTAAGATCTTTACAGCAACGTATCAGAGGCAGAACTCGGACATTGAATTTCAGGTCACTGATTCCACCGGACAAGTTCTTAGAAGAGGAAAAACAAACGGATACAGGATTAGGGATAATGATTACACTTCTTTTGAATTTAAACCTATCAAGAACAGTAAAGGGCGAACTTTTTTCTTTAAAATGAGATCAAAAGGAGAAACCAGTGCAGCAGTTTGGCATAGTGAAAAAAGAACATCGCCAGGACTGAATATATATTATAATAATGAACAGGTAGAGAGTAGTATTGGTTTACAGGCTTTTGCCAATCTAAGAATAAAAAATCCTTATGATTTATGGATACTTAAAAATGAATTAACAGAGGAGAAACTGGATGAATATAAAAAAGAGGCAAAGAACTTCAGTTATCAACCCAAAATAAGTATTGTAACTCCGGTTTACAATCCTGATCTTACATGGATTCAAGCGGCTATAGAATCAGTATTAAATCAGACATACCAAAACTGGGAACTTTGCATCGCCGACGCATCCACAAAAGAAGATGTTATAAAATGCCTTAATAGCTTCTCAAAAAAGGACTCCCGAATCAAGGTAAAATTCCTCTCCGAAAATAAAGGTATCAGTGGAAATTCCAATGAAGCGCTATCCCTTGCAACAGGTGAATATATAGGCTTGCTTGACCACGACGATAAACTGTCCCCTGATGCTCTCTACGAAGTTACAAAATATCTTCAAGAGAATCCTGATGTTAACATGATTTATAGCGATGAAGATAAAATGGATCTTAAAGGAAATAGAGGAGACCCTTTTTTCAAACCGGATTGGTCTCCTGATGTATTTATGTGCCATAATTATCTATGCCATTTTTCCGTAATTAGGAAAGACATAGTTGAGAAAGTAGGTGGATTTAGAGTAGGTTTCGATGGTTCCCAGGATTACGACTTATTTTTAAGGGTCACGGAATTATCTGAAAAGATAGGACACATTCCTAAGATCCTGTACCACTGGAGAATAGTGCCCGGATCTACTTCTGAAGATATTTCTAACAAATCCTATGTATTAAAAGCTACAAAAAATGCTTTAATGGATGCAGTTAAAAGAAGAAAACTTAATGCAGAAGTAGTAAATGGTCTATTTCCAAATTCATGTAGAGTAAAATACAGAATCATGAAAAACCCAAATATTTCAATAATTATTCCTACAAAAGATAAAGTCGAAGTTTTGAGAAACTGCATTGAGTCAATACTGGAAAAAACAGATTATTCGAATTATGAGATTATTGTAATAGATAATCAGAGTTCTGAGGAAGCCACATTTGAATACTATAAAAAAATAGAGAGCGATCCGAAAATAAAAATTTTAAGCTATCCTGAAGAATTCAATTTCTCAGCAATAAATAACTTTGCCATCTCACAGGTCGGATCTGATTATGTTGTTCTGCTCAATAATGATACGGAAGTTATCTCCAGAGAATGGCTTCCCGTGATGTTAGAACATGCTCAAAGGAAAGAAGTAGGAGCCGTAGGAGCAAAGTTGATTTATTCGAACAATACCATCCAGCATGCTGGAATTATTATTGGGATTGTTGGAAATCCTCCGGTTGGCGGACATAGCCATAAATACTTCCCAAAAAACGATAACGGATACTTTGGAAGAATTCAACATATATGTAACGTGAGTGCAGTAACAGCTGCATGTATTATGATGAGGAAAGACGTTTTTAAGGAGGTTGGGGGTTTTGATGAAAAAAACCTTTCTGTTGCCTTTAATGACGTTGATCTCTGTTTGAAAATCCGGGAAAAGGGATATCTGATAATCTACACTCCATATGCAGAATTGTATCATCATGAGTCTCTAAGCCGTGGTTATGAAGATACTCCCGGAAAACAGAGACGATTTTTAGATGAAGTAAAATATATGAGAAATAAATGGGGTAAAATACTGGATGCAGGCGACCCTTATTATAATAAAAACTTAACACTTGAAAAGGAAGATTTCTCTATTCGTATTTAATGAAATAGATTACACATTGAATTCATAATCAGACCTTTTGCGAAAGATACCCTCTAAATATCGATTTTTCCTTTTTTTCCGGTGATTTATACACGAAAAACGTAACGTGCTTTAACATATTGAAGCTGTATTTATTTAATAACTCATTTATCCTTAAGTCATCATGATAATATATAGAGACGCCTGAGCCAATATCGGTGTACTGCAAAAGGGCTTCTTCCGATACCATGACCGTAAAACTGAAGGTTCCGCCTTTTTCCACTACACGGTTTGTTTCTTTAAAGAAAACTTCAAGTTCATTAAAAAAGTGGAATA
>DCFT01000227.1:14834-19790 GCA_002319885.1 Bacteroidales bacterium UBA1797 | reverse complement strand
CTTAGAAGGCTGTTGCTCTATCCAACTGAGCTACGGAACCGATTTACGGCTGCAAAAATACATTATTTTTCAGTTTTTACAACCCGAATCTTAAAATGTATAAACTTATATACGAATCAGTATCCCAATTAAATCATTTTCATGTAGTTGACAAGTCCTTTCATGTCAATTATCTGTTTCAGTTTTTCAGGAAGGGGTTCAAAAGTGAAAGCTTCCGATCCAACTATAATTTTTCCCCTATCGAAATCAATATTTACCTGATCACCAGGCTTATATGCTTCAACTGCCTTCCTGTGAACTATTAGTAATAACCCCTGATTGATTGAAGAGCGATAAAATATTCTGTTTACCGATTTTACGATAACAGCTTTTATCCCTATGTATGAAAGTCCTACAGAAGGATGTTCACGTGAACTGCCACAGCCGAAATTATCTCCGGCAATAATTATATCATCCTTTTTCACATTTCTGCTGAACCCCGGGTCAAAATCTTCAAAGAGTAACGGAGCAATTGCTGCCGGATCAGTGCTTAATATATTATAGGTATGTTTACCTGCAAACATCTGATCGGTATTCAGGTTATCAACATCAGCATAATTCCATATCGAATTTATTCTCCTGTTCTCACCTGTCTTTATTTCAAATGTTTTGCTCTGTGCAATCTCATATGGAAATTTTTCATTTCCCGGATTTTTTCTGGGATCAGTAATTACACCGTTCAATGAAGAATGAGCGACTGTAGCGGGTGACGCAAGATAAATTCTGGCATCTTTGTTACCCATTCTGCCCGGGAAATTGCGGTTAGCTGTAGATATTACGATATGTCCGCTTGCAGGAATTCCCTGACCTGTCCCAAGGCATGCTCCGCATGAAGGTGTAAGCACGTTAGCTCCCGCCTTAATAAAGGTTGATATTAAACCCTCTTCAATAGCCTCAAGGAATATTTTTCGTGAAGCGGGTATTATATGAAGCTGAAAGCCATCTTTTACGGTTTTTCCCTTCAGTATCTTCGCAGCTATTCTCAGATCTTCTATTCTGCCGTTTGTACAGGTGCCTATCAGACCTTCATGAACTATTGTACCTTTTACATCATATATTGACTTAACATTATCTACATTATGGGGAGCTGCTACAACCGGAAAGATGTCATTTAGGTCAATTTCAATCTCGCTGAAATATTTTGCGCCTTCATCGGCCCAAACCCCATTTATTTTTTCTCCATAAAACGTGTCAAGAACTTCATCGGCAGGAAAAACAGCGTTTTTGGCACCCATCTCTGAAGCGAGATTTGCAATTGTCATCCTGTCGGAAATATTAAGGTTTTTAACTCCTTCACCATGATACTCAATCGACATATAGTTTGCTCCATCAGAACCAATTCTTCCGATGATCCACAACGCAAGATCCTTGGCATAAACATTTTCTTTCAGTTTCCCGTGCAATGAAATTTTAACAGACTCTGGTACCCTGAACCAGGTCTCCCCTCTCTTCCAGATCCCTGCAGATTCAGTCCGGTCAATACCTGCAGCAAGAGAATTGAAGGCACCTGCTGTGGAAGTATGACTGTCGCTTCCAACTATAAGCATACCAGGCCGGGCATGATACGACATTATCTGATGACAAATTCCTTTTCCAGCATCGTAGAATTTTCTTATACCCTGCTGAGAAACTATATCTCTTATTTCCTGGTATTGTGTAGCCATTTTTGCATCCGCAGGAGGAGCATTATGGTCGAGTACAACAAGCATCTGATCGGGTTCAGCTACATTACTCCCACCCATTTTCTGGAATGTTTTATAAATACTTGATGTGTTATCATGAGTTAGAATCAGATCGGGCCTTGCAAATACTATCGCACCGGCCGGAGCTTTGAATATCTTTTCTGCAAATGTCTGTGGATTCATAGTTCTATAGCACAATATTTATGGTTTATATTTTTTTCTCCCGGCACCAAAGTTATCAAATTATATGCCACTGGGTTTCAATAATATTTTTAAAAGCGTTTTTTCTATCAGTACATTAACATAGAATGCAGCAACAGTAAGGAGTCATTATGTTTTGTTGAAAATGCTTTATTATTTTCCGAGCAGACCTCCTTTTTGATATACTTCAAACTGAACATCTGAAAAAGGTTCTGCCTTTGAGGTTTTTTTATTGTTCAGGTTATCAATTTGTCCTGTCAGTAAATTGACTCTCACAGAGTCGCCATTCCTTAGCTCCAGTGCTGCAATGTCCTTTGATACAAGAATAGGAAAAGCTGCATTTATTGCATTTCGTTCGTATATGGCACCAAATGATTCTGCAATTATGGCTTGTATGCCTAGGGCAGAAAAGCAGTCAACAGCTTGTTGTCTCGAACTTCCGCAACCAAAATTTTTACCTGTAATGACGATATCGCCAGGTCTGGCATTTTTAGAAAAATCCTCATAACCTTTTAGATTATCAAAAGTGTACTGACCCATTTCTTTAATGCTGGTGATTGCCAGATACCTGTTATGAAATATCATATCAGTATCAATATTATCTCTTTGTATAAGCCATATCCTGCCTTCAATAACAGCCTTTTTTTCGTGAATGGTTTCATTAACCGTTTCTATTTTAGCGTCATAAATCGGAGGCGCAATTTTTTCAAACAGGCAGGGTTCCTCCGGTATATTATCAGGAGTTGCAATGCAACCTGCAACAGCAGATGCTGCTACTACCTCCGGAGAAGCAAGATATACACTGCCTTTTCCCTGTTTGCCCGGAAAATTTCTATTTCCAGTACTCAGCGTTATTTCACCCTGGCCATTTTGTCCTACCTGCCCGGCTGCACATCCGGCACATCCCGCATTGGAAACGAGAGCCCCTGCTTTTTTAAAGATTTCAATATTCCCATTTTCAAGACATTGTTTCCAGACTTCATCAGTAGCCGGGACAATTTTTAAAATTACTCCAGGTGCTATTTTCCTGTCCTTCAGAATTGCAGCAACTTTATTCATATCATTCATCCTGCCGTTCGTGCAACTTCCAATGAAGGCCGAGTCGATCTTTGTTCCGATGACTTCTGAAATATTTACGGTATCGTGGGGCTGTCCGGGGCGTGAAACCATTGGTGTGAAACCTGTTACATCAATAACAAATGTCTTATCATAATATGCATCGGGGTCAGCAAAGACAGATTTTATTTTTGTTTTTGACCTTTCAGAGCAATAATCAATAATTGCATTAGTTGGGAGGAATAGAATTATAATGGCCCCCATCTCGGTTGCCATCGAAGAAATTGTGATCCTGTCGTCGAGGTCCAAATTGTCGACAGCAGGACCATACATCTCAATGGAATAACCAAGAAGTGAATTTGCTCCAAAAATTTTAAGCATGTTGAGCACTACATCTTTTGGACTTACATTATCCGGAATTTTTCCTTCGAATGTAATTTTTACCGAAGGTGGAATTTTAAACCATACTTTCCCATCATGCCAGGCTGCAGCAATATCCATATCACCCATGCCTTGTCCGAAAGCTCCTATTGCACCCAGAATATTTGCATGTGAATCAGTCGAAACCACTGTAGAACCCGGTTTAACATATCCTTCATCTATAAGAATATGTGTACCGATTCCAGCATCGATATCATAAACCTTAATCCCATGCTGGCGGGCAAAAAGGCGACAGATATGCTGATTTACTGCATACTTCTGATCAGATCCTGTAGGATTACAATCAAATGTAAAAAATGTTTTCCCCGGATCATTAATTGTCAATCCATAATCATTCAGGTTTTTGACTACATTGGCGCCGCCAAAATCGCGTGCAACTCTTAAGTCAATCTCAATATCCACAATTTCACCCGGATGAACCACCTCATATTTTGAATGTTCAGCTAGAATTTTCTCAAGCAATGTCATTGCCATAATTTAGTTATTAAGTTTGTTAGAAATTATTCGTAAGGGGTAAAAGCACTATTTGAATTGTGCCCTGAAGTCCCTTGGTGAAACGCCTTCGGTTTTACGAAAATGCTTATTAAAGTTGGAGATACTGGCAAAGCCGCACTCCATCGCAATATCATGTACAGGATATTCAGTTTCCCTCAGCAGATAACATGCTTTGTTTATTCTGACTCGGTTAAGATATTCAATAAATCCGGCGCCGGAGTTTTTTTTAAAATATCTGCTGAATGCAAAAGGACTCATCCTGGCAATTTTTGCAATTTTTGACAACGTGATAGTCTTGAAATAATTTTCCCTTATATATGTATATACATCCGACATTCTTTTATTTCCTCTCTCATCAAAAGCTAGTTTATAGTTTTCAGAGCAAAGGTATGCTCTTTTCTCAGAGGTACACAATATGTTAATGATATTTAAAAAGTCGATAATTTTATCAATACCTTTATGATTAATCATCCGGACAAGGTGTATTTCGGCTTTTCGCGAATCTTCCATAGAAAAAGCTATTCCTCTTTCAGCTTCAGTGAGCAGTTCCTTAACACAATGCATTTCATGCTGCGATAATAAGGATTCACCGATAGACTCTAGTTTGAAATTGACAATTATACCATGGTTATCAGGAAGAGTATTATTTTGCCTGTAATAGTTCCAGCAATGCGGAATATTACCGGCAATCAGAACCATATCGTACTGATCAAACAGTTCAACACTGTCACCTACAATACGTGTTCCGTTACTCTTTATATTCAGAATAAGTTCATATTCAGGATGGAAATGCCACATACCACTAGTATCGTTTATATATGCGGCTCTGAATCCGCCCCCATCATCATAAAGTATTTTTTCCAATTCGGCTACCATGTCAGAGGTATCAAATTTGATCAGATACTATAAAAATAGGCAATATTTTGTCAATTTGTTACACTTGTAACCTATAATATTTTAAAGATAAATTTGATTTAATCGTTTTTTTGTATAAATTTGTAGCAAGCTCATGCTATTGGTATTAAGAGGAGATGAGCAAGGG
>DCFT01000227.1:0-14526 GCA_002319885.1 Bacteroidales bacterium UBA1797 | reverse complement strand
CAGACATTGACTTTCACATCAGGAATCTGAGGAATAGCGCCAGCTAACCATGGTTCCATCCTTTTATCAGACAGTAGACACGGGAATTATCTCATTAATAAGGCCCGCTCCTGATTCTCACTTCCGCCCTTTCTCCTCTTATTTTTTTTGCCTTTTTGCCAGGTTCCCTTTTTTATTCCTCTTAATTTCTGAAGTACTTAACACTGTTATGTTACTCTCTATTTATAACTTAATCTCTCCACTATGTTTCCTGGACTTATCCACGGTGGGATATCGATTTGCTATGCCAGTTCACCGGATCAAATAAATAGATTATCTTTGCAGTCTTTCGGTAGATGGGGATCACTGAATAATTTTATAAATTTGTTCTATATAGTACGATGAAGACCTATATCAGAAGGCGAGAAAAGAATAATCAACTCGTAGTATTATATGGAGGTTGGGGGACTGATGAAAATGTCTTCACACCTCTGTGTAATGATGAGTTCGACTTTATTCTTTTTTATAATTACTCTGCCGATGAAGCACTTGTTCTGCCGGAAATGAAGACCTATGAAAAAATTACGCTGATAGGTTGGTCATTAGGCGTTTGGGCAGCTGAATATTTATCTCCTAAAACAGGCATAAAACCCGATGTGACAATTGCTGTCAATGGTACTCCTGTTCCGGCAGACGATATGTATGGGATTCCATTAAATGTATTTGAAGGAACATTGAATAATATCACGGAAGAGAATATTGATAAATTTTATTTCAGGATGTTTGGTGACAAAAGGTCTTACCAGTCTAACATCGACAGAATTCCTCACAGGACTCTGAAATCCCTTCACGATGAACTTCGTTGGTTATATAATCGTATAATGGAGCAGAAAGAATCGGGTTTCAGATGGGACTATGCTGTTACAAGTGAGATTGACAGAGTTTTTCCGTCAAAAAATCTTGAAGGTTATTGGGAAAAAGAAAAGAATACAAAAAATATTGTTCTTCAGTTTCCTCATTACCTTTTTAATGAGTGGAACTCATTTTCTGATTTTATACGTTTTGTTGAAACCTATCCATATAAAAATAACTTGTAATAATTTATAATAACATGTAGAGACGCCCAAATTGGGTGTCTCTACGTTTAGAAAATGCTCAGAATCCAGGTAAAATCATAAATCTTTGATAAGAATATTTGAAGTAGATTTAGCAATCAGCTTGTCGAATTTTTCCAGCATCGATATTATTTTCTCATATTCTTTGTTCCTGATCACCATAATCTGCTCAACGCCTTTTTTATCAAGACGTGAGAAAACGAAACTCACTGTCAATTTGTTGATATCTATTGAAGGCTGATATAAACGTTCTTTTTCTTCATTTTCATGAACGATTGAAACAATATTTACATTATTAAGGTCTTGAAGAATGTCACGCGCGAGCCTCACAGGGATTTTAAGTTTAGCGGCTATATACGACGCGCTTACTGGCTTCTCTCCCAGCGAAAAATTACGGATAATCACATGCAGGATCATAAGTATAAGAGCCCGTTTCTGATAATTGCTGATATTCAGTGCCTCCGACTCAAGTTCATATCTTGAGAAATTCTGATTGGCAAAAGATATCTCTGCTCCTAAGAATACGACAATCCAGCTGCTCTGTAACCATAATAGGAATAAAGGTACTGCTGCAAAACTGCCATATATGTAACTCAGTTTTGATATACCGAATTGAAGATCAATATATAACCATTGAATACCCTGAAGTATCGTACCTGAAATAATCCCGGAAATCAACGCAGGAACAAATTTCACTTTTGCATTTGGCATTACAACGAAAAGGACAGTAAGTGTTACCCAACTGAGAAAGTATGGCACCAATTTGACCAGAAAACTGATAACAGGTTTAAAAAAGTCGAGGATTGGTGCAGCATTAATGTATCCTGGTAACTTGGTACTTATAACTATATTTATACTTATGGATAGTATGATAAAAACAGGTGCTATGAGCATTATGGTAAGATAGTCGGTAAATTTTCTGTGCCATGGTCTCGGGGATCTGATCTGCCAGATATGGTTAAAAGAACTTTCAATATTATTAAGAAGCGACATTAACGACCAGAAAAGTATTATGATGCCGACTCCGGCCATATAACCACCGCTGGTCTTTTTAATAGCATCTTCGGCTTCAGTAACTAACCAGTTCAAATTAGTCGCCTGCGACTGGAATTTTTCCTGAATAAGCAATCTGATATTATTATCAACATCAAAACCCTTTGCAATTGCAAATACTATAGCTGCGAAAGGAATTATGGATAACAGCGAATAAAAAGTCAATGAAGAAGCTCTAAGCTGCACTTTATCATTTGAAAACCCCCGTGCTGCCAAAACAATAATTCTCAACTGCTTAAATATAAAAGTCTTTCCGCGTGACAATTCTGAAAGAGGCGTGCGCCAGATCGCATCATTCAGTCTTTTTATAAGGTCAAGAGCCCAGGAAACAGGATTTTCCATAATGTTATACTTGCATTATTATCAGAAAGTTAATTATACAAATGCTTTCTGGTCCAAATATACGAAATACCTGTAGGTGCTAAAAGGGATAAAATAAAAAAATGCTATTTTCACACCGGAAAAAGAGCAAAAATGAAGACAGAAATACTGGAATTTGTTGACGGGGCCAAAAATGCAAAAGGAATTGTTGTAATAATTGATGTATTCAGAGCTTTTTCTGTTGCCTGTTATGCTGTAGACGCAGGTGCTGTACGCATAATTGCAACATCTGAAGTATCGGAAGCTTTTCGATTAAAGCAGAAGTACAAAAACTCAGTACTTATCGGTGAACGCGACGAGAAAAAAATTGAAGGTTTTGACTTTGGTAACAGTCCGACTGAAATAATAAAATCTGATCTCTCCGGTAAAACTGTGATCCATACTACAACAGCAGGCACACAAGGCTTAATAAATGCAAAAAATGCCGATATAATTCTGACAGGCAGTTTTGTAAATGCCGGAGCTATTGTAAAATATATAAAATCAATTGATCCTGAGTATGTTACGCTTGTTGCAATGGGATATCGTGCAACAACTTCAGCTGAAGAAGACCTTTTATGCGCAGAGTTAATTTCTTCAGAACTGAAGAATGAAATGTTTTTACCGGAAGATAGAATTGCAAATCTTAAGAACACCTCCGGAAAGCGATTCTTTGATAGAAGAAACATTGATTTTTCCCCTCCTACTGATTTTTTTCTATGTACAATGTTAGACAGGTTCGATTTTGTATTGAAGGCTACAAGAAGATTTGACGGAAATATAGATCTGATGAAAATCGAATTGTAATTAACTAAGAATCAGCTGAAAATATTGCAGAAAATTGAAATTTCCATTATGCGAATTGGTATATATGATTTTTACAGTGATACTATTCGCAAACTTAATGTTTACATGACCTTGAAAACACTAGAGTACCGGGAGTATATTTTTCCTAATATGAATCTCCCTGTATGTACAAAACATACTCATTTTATAAAAACCAAATAGCAAGAGAGAGATATTGCTCGAATCGAGCCTGATCTCCATTCTATCGCGGTATCTTATAAAAATGGCAGCCAATATCCGTGTTAATCCAAAAAACCTGAGCCTATTATATATCCTTAGCAGGGTAACCGTGTCAGAGAAAGATTTTTTATCTGTAACCTTATCATATAGCATGCTCAGATTTTCTATACCAAGTTTTGTCTTATTCAGGAAATCCCTGTTTGACTCAAGCCCTTCATGCAAGAGTCCATTATCAATGTGAAGAATATTGATTCCTGCTTTTTTTAACTGATAACCAAGAAGTGTGTCTTCGTGCCCATATTGCTTCAACTCTTCATCAAAACGAATTTTGGAAAAGACAGACCTTTCGATCATAACATTAAATGTTGAAAAGCCGGCATGTGGATGTTTCTTCCTTTCCGTGGCATTTTTTTGCTCTCTCCACCTGCCGTACTTCCATCTCAGGAGCTTATCAGGATCACCCGGGGCACTTTCATGATACAAGGTGCCTCCACAGATTACTCTTGAGCTACTCATATAAGGGAGCCACTTAAGGATATATGCTTCCGCCGTCCCGGGGAGCATCACATCTGCGTCAATAAAAAGCAAAAAATCTCCTTTTGCTTCGAGTGCAAGCTTGTTCCTGATAGCAGCTCTGCCAATGTTTTTCCCCGATGAGATAACTTTAACATTGGTTGTTTCGAGTGACAGGTATTTTTCATGAAATTCAGGAGAAGAACCATCGTCTCCAATAATAATTTCGTAGAACTCCGGAACTTTGCCCACTGCATTTTTCATGATATGAACAAGCGCAATAATGTCATAATCGAATACGGGGATCAGCAAAGAAATATTCATTTTGTCGATGGTTATTATATCAAATGTACTATATATTTTCTTAATATTTACCTTTCAAACTTTGGCAAAGAAATTGCATTGGCTAATTTTGCAGATGTTTTAATAATTTTAACAGTAATGAAAAATCTGATTTTTATTATCATATTTTCACTGATACCCGTACTATCGTTTGGCCAGTTGAAAAATGGATATCAGATCAATATATCGATTAATGACCTGCCTGATTCAACACTTTTTCTGGCCTATCATCTTGGGAACAAACAGTACATAAAAGATACGATCAAGCTTGATAAAAAGGGTTATGGGATTGTAAAAGGACAGGAGACCCTTCCCCAGGGGATATATATGATCGTATTACCCGGGAGAAAGTATTTTGAACTTCTGATATCTGATAAGCAGTATTTTTCTGTCAGTTGCTCTTTCAAAGATTATTTCAACACCCTGAAATTTTCAGGATCAGACCTAAATTCTGCATTTCTTGAGTACCAGAAGAAATGGATTTCACTGCAGGAAAAGTCAGCTGCAATGTCTAAAAGAATTCAGAACAACAAACAAAACAGTGATTCACTGAAAATCCTTGGATCATTACAGAAGAATCAGGAAGATACTATGAAAATATATCTTAAAAATGTTATAAAAGAAAACAGTGGAAATTTTCTCGGCACACTTGTTAAAGCATTGCTTCCGGTTGATGTTCCTGAATTTCCCATTCCTGTCGGATTCGCAAATTCCGATTCTGTAAGATGGATGCGGAATTATCTTTATGAAAAAGATCATTACTTTGATAATATTGACTTCACAGATGAAAGATTGCTTCGCACTCCCATCCTGTATTCAAAGCTTGACGCTTTTTTTACAAACGTTCTGATACAGTCAGCAGATTCCATTAACAAGGAAATAGACAAGCTTATTAAAAAGTGTAGTCCCGATTATAAAGTATTTCAGTTTGTTGCAGTTTATCTTTTCAACCATTTCAGGGAGAGTCAGATTATGGGACAGGATGCTGTTATGGTCAAACTTGCTGATGACATATATCTTTCAGGGAAAGCTGATTGGGTAACAAAAGAATTCAAAGATGATCTCAGGAAACAAATTGATCTGATAAGGCCAAACCTTATAGGGAAAAAGGCTGAGAACATGGTAATGGATTCATACAAAGGCATATTCGTATCACTTTATGACGTTGATAAAGACTTCACTATTCTCTATTTCTGGGAACCTGATTGTGGCCATTGTAAGGAAGCTACTCCAAAACTAAAAGCATACTATGACAAGCCAAAAAATTACAGCGTAGAAGTATTTGCAGTTTGCACTACTTCCGATAAGGCAAAATGGACTAAGTATATTGAGGATAATAACCTGACATGGATAAATGGCTGGGATCCGAGTAGAATTTCACATTTTGACTATTATTATAATGTTCAGGCTACACCTACTATTTATATACTGGATAAAAACAAGAAAATTATTGCAAAAAAACTTTCTGTTGAAGAAATTAGTTCATTTATAGATAACTACAGAAAATATTTTAAATAGGTCTACTTCTTACCCAGATATGATATCATTTCATAAATTGTACTGAATTCCAACATGCCGGTATGAGTTGAGAGTCGCCAGTAATTATTACTTTCAGACGGGGTGGTCACATAAGGGAATGTCTTTACTTCCGATACTGTGAAGCCAGCTCTGTTGATTGCCGATTCAGTCCAATATTTTTTATTTCCTTCACCCTCAACAAAAATATTCCCGCGCGACTCGTTGCGGAAGGAAAAAGTACCATCCCCGGAATTAAAAATGACTGTTGATGAGTTGAAAAGATGATTAAATGCTCCTTCCAGCATAAGATCTTCGGGAGCTCCTTCAAAAAGCCTATTATCAAGCACAAGCCATATTTTATCAGACTGACTGATAGCCATTTGAAGGTCATGCGTGGAAAAGATAATTGTTTTTTGACTTTCCCCTGAGAGTTTACGCATTAGGTGAAGTACCTCGTACCTTCCCGCTACATCGAGAAATGCAGTAGGTTCATCCATCAGCATGAGTCCGGTATCCTGGGCTAAAATCCGGGCAATCATTACTTTCTGCCGTTCTCCGTCAGAAAGTTCCGAGACAAATTTATCACAGAATGATCCCATGGATGTTTTTTCCAAAGCATCCATAATAGCTTTATGATCGTTAAATTCAATCTTGCCGATCCAATTGGTATGTGGGAACCTTCCGAGTGCAACAAGTTCATATACCCTCATATTACTTACTTTAATTATCTCTGTGGATATATATCCAACTTCCTTTGCAAGTTGCATCCTGGAATAATTTATAAGGTTCCTTTTGTTATAGTAGATTTCACCACCCAAAGGTTGCTGAAGCCCTGCGAGAGTTCTCAGCAGTGTACTCTTCCCGATACCATTTCTGCCTATAACAGCAATAAGTTCACCACTGTTGGCTTTTGCTGAAAGTGGAGGAAGAAGAACATTCTCAGTTTTCCCGGAATAATATCCGATACTAAGTGAATCGAGAGATAATATTTCTTCAGAATTTTCTTTCATCAGAATGATCCTGAAAATTTTCTGTTTCGTAATATTACCCAGATAACAACGGGAATGCCTATCAAAGAAGTCACTGCATTAATTGGCAGAACATTCTCAGATCCAGGCAGCTGTGAAATAATGTCGCTTATAAGCATAACTGCACCACCCATCAGAATAGTTCCGGGTATCAAAAGCCTGTGATCTGATGTCTTGAATATTATTCTTACAATATGGGGAACTGCAATTCCTATGAATCCAATTGGTCCGCAGAAGGCGGTTACGCTGCCAGCAAGAATACTTGTGCAGCTAAATATAGCTCCCCTTGCAAACCTGACATTGAGCCCAATACTGCGGGCATAATTTTCCCCCAGCAACAAGGCATTCAGAATCTTCGTTGATAATATACTCATTATCACTCCGGCTGACACTGAAATTAAAAGAATTGTTAACTGACCTTCAGTGAGATTTCCCAGACTTCCCATGGTCCATATTACATATGCTTTCAACATTGTTTCATTGCTGAAGTATTGCAGAATTGTCACAACAGCCCCTATACCGCTTGAAAGCATAATTCCTATAATGAGGAGTGTCATTATATCTTTTACCTTAGAGGAGATGATCATTATTAATATCATTATTGCACCTGCACCGGCCCAGGAGGCAACAACAAGAATCCAGTTTCCTAATGCATTTATACTATCTCCATTAATACCCGAAGAAAAACCCAAAATTACAAAAGCCACGCCAAGGCTTGCCCCTGAGCTTATCCCCAGAACATAAGGTCCGGCCATGGGATTTCTGAAAATAGTCTGCATCTGAAGACCACTTAGAGACAAAGCTACTCCTACCGTCAGGGCTGTGAGAGCTTTAGGCAATCGGAATCTCATTATGATAGTTTCAAAACTGCTATTTGTGTGAGTGAATATTGCTCTAATTACTTCAGAAGCACTTATACTTACTGAACCAAAAAAAATATCGAGAATTAATAAAATCACCAGGATTATCATAAGACTAAAGAAAATCAGGTTGTACTTACGACCTGAAATACTATCATCTGGAAAATTTTCCTTTGTCCCGGTTCTCAAGTGTTCAGATTTAATAAATTTTCCTGTAATAAATCAATGCATGATCCGTGAATAATTCAGGATGCAAAATTGTGGCAATATCCTTAAGAAGAAGATGCGGATAAAGCGATCCGCTTTCCCAGAAATCATTTGCCCCATTGGTGTTAATCCTGTTATTATTATTGAACAGATTCCCTTTTTTAAAACAGGGAAGATCATTAAGGCGCTGATCAACATTTGAAATCTCATTTTTTGAACTGACACTTCCGATATTGAGCCAGAAATCTGCCTTCATTCCTTTTAAATAGACTCCTTCTATACCATATGGCATTGACACAGAAGATTTTGTATTCATCCATAAATATTCCCCGCCTGCGTCACTTATAAGTTTACTGATAAAAGAATTACCTGGCGATATATACCATGTATCATTAAATGGCAATCCCAGCAAGACCTTAGGTCTAGTTGTGATGTTCTGTTCAATATAAGTTTTGAGCTTCTGATATTCCGCAACCTCCGCATTAAAGATACTGTCGGCCAGTGTTTCTTTGCAATAAAGCGCTCCAAACAACTTAATCCACTCAGCCCTGCTTAATGGATCTGTTTCAAGATAATCAGCATTGATAATAATTTTTGTACCAAGTTCTTTTATTTTTCCAACATAACCTGCCGATTCACTTCCAATTCCATAAATCATGATAAGGTCAGGAGCAATTTTCAGTATCAACTCCTTATTAAGATTTGCTTCATATCCAACATCTGCTATCAAGCCTTTTTTAACATTCTGAATAAGCTCAGGAGAATATATAAAGTTTGTACCCGACACACCAACAATAGATTTTTGCTCACCTAATGCAGAAATCATTGCTAAATGAGTTGTTGACATACATATTATTTTTTTCAGAGGTACAAAGATCACTGATTCAGGATCTAAACCTGCGGGCAATTTTGACCCTCTTTTTACAAGATAATAAACCTGGCTAACATCAGTGGCTCCCTGCCATGGGTTAATAATTCTGACTTCTGTCCACCCATCCTTTTTATAAAGAGCAAATCTTTCGGCCTTTTCAATATTATTACCGGCATCATGAAAGATGTAATCATTTTTTTTATCTCTGCTCCTGCATGATAATAGAGTTATGATGGTAATGAACAATATGAATTTTAAGAAATTCATTCCTGCTCAGCTAATTGAGGGAAAGAAGCGTTCAGTCATTGGTGGTTTCAAATGTTAGCTTGAAAAACATTGACCCCGGAATTATTCCCGCTTGTTGTTTTGTAACAAAAGACCCATCATTCTTAAATATTAAAACGTAACCCCGTTGGGTATTATCGACAGCATCTGTTACGAAAATATCGCTGTTTACCGGATTGATTCCAAGTTTATAGAAAGATTCTCCCGATTCCTGGATTATAAAAGTAGTTGCCGGTAAGCTGGTTGAGTTGATATCCATTTGCCTGACACCATCATCAAGATAATAAAGAGTTTGGCCAAGACCATCTATTTTAAGGCAGGTAGGTGATTCTTCCTTGGTTGGAAATGTAAATGTTTTTACAACCTTATTTACTGACGGATTAATTTCTACCAGTTTTGCATAATATTGTCGCATCCAACCACCATTGCATAGAACCCAGAGCATACCGTATCTGTCGAAGACCATGCTTTCCGGTTCGTTTCCAACCTCAATGGAATCAACTAACCTGTCATTTGTTGTATTCACAACCATGATTTCCTTTCCCTGCGCCCAATTTGCAATAAAAGCATTATTCCCGGCTATGGCAATCGATTCAGAAGTTCTCCTGATGTTTATATAGCCTGAAATTGAAAAAGTATTGAGGTTGATAATTGCAACCGAGTCGGAATAGAGACTTGATACATAAGCCTTATTGTCGCTGATGAATGATATATTCCGGGGTGAGTTTAGTCCCTGTATTGTTGCCAAAGACTTCAGAGTTGATTGATCAATGATTTCTATTTTTCCCGAATTATTCACAACAATATATGCATTGTTGCCTTTTATAGCCATAGAATTTGGGACATCTCCCAATGGCCTGCCATTTGCATTAACGAAAAGATCATTAAATATCTTTAATGAATCGTATGAATAAAATGAAAGGGAACCATTCCCACTTCTGAAGTTACCTTCATTAACTATAAAAGCGCCCCCGCGCAAGATATAATTTGAAATTGGATAGTCTGCTGATTTATTACACGATACAATCAGCAACGAGACAATAACGATTTTTACTAAATTTTTCATTTTACAGCTATTTAACTAATTGAAATAAGATTTTTACCATATATGAGCGCCCCGGTAAGGGATAATAGGCAATTGACTGATAATTAATATTAAAGAAATTCCTGACTTCAAAATTAATATCAATTGAAGTGCTTTTAAGGGAAAGTTTTATCCCGGTATTTAAGTTATTTAAAATATATCCGGGAAGATATTTAGAATTATCAACTGTGATATATCTTTTACCGGTGAAGTTAAACATCCATGAAGAATAAAAAATCTTATAACCGAAACTTAATAAGGCGTTTGCCTGATGTTCCGGAATATACATAAGTTGTTTGCCAGAAGATACATCATTTTCGATATTTGATCCTCCAGCCTGAGCAATGGTATATGAATAATCAGCCCTCACGCCTGTTCTCAGATTATTAAGAGTATAATCCAAAGATAATGATGATTCCACTCCTTTTGAGTTCACCTTCTTAATATTATCAGCGCTCCAGTAAGAATATACTCCCGGATGCCATTGTATCATGTCCTTTATATTATAACGGAAAACTGACACATTATATATAAGTTTTAAAGGTCCTGAAAAATTTTGTTTCATTTCATACGATATTTCATATATGAAGGCATATTCATTCTTTAAATCGGGATTTCCACCGGGTACCCAATACATATCGTTCATAGAGGGAATTTTGGAATTTCTGGATATACTCGCTTTAAAATAATATTCCTTCCCGTCAATTAATCTGAATTGAGCCCCGGCATTAAAATCGGGAATCAAAAAATGATCCTTATCAAGGATTTCGCGAAAAAGGATAGATGTTCCATACCTGTTAACATTTCTGTCGGCTGATACAGCCAATGTAGCAGTATTTCGCGTTGTATTGTGATCATAATTATTAGATTTTACCTCGCTTGACTGTGCATCTAAAACAATTTTCAGCTTTGTATTTACACCAATTGAATTTTCCAAACTGGCTTTTGCTGTCAATATCTGAGAATAGTTTCTTGAGTCTATCGAAGCCAGCCTGTTAACGTAGTTCAGTTTATTCATGATCCAGGCTGAGGTAAAAGAATAATTGCTTCTTCCTTTTGACGCATCGTAATTAAGCATAGCCGTTAAGGATTCGTCAAACTGCTTTTCACCTGTATTTGGCTGAGTAAGCATTGAAGCAGGCAGGTTTCTGTCAGAATTCTGGTACCAGATTTTAGCAGAAGTAATATTTTTTTTGTTATTGAAATACAACTCCTGAATGAAGCCATGTATCCTTAACTGGTTATCAGTACGAGTCTGCCAAACCGGTTCCGGTCCCTCTTCTTTGTTAAGATATCTGAAATTATTTTCAGAGTTTTGAAAATAACATTTTGTAACTGTCTGCAAGTTATAATTTCCGGCTCTGACTTTCATCAATCCGGAATACTGGCCAAAACTTCCAATACCAGTATTTAAAGAAATCAGCGTTTCTTTATTCCATACAGGTTTGGTCACAAGGTTGATCGCTCCTCCTAGTCCTCCATCGTTTATTATCATTGATGCCCCGCCATAGTAGATTTGAATATCATCTATCAACCCAACCTGTATAAGTGAAAAATCTGTTTGCCCCAACATAGGGCTACCTATATTTATACCATTCCAGGCAACAAGGGTATGTCCGGCCCCTGTACCCCTGAACGATGGTGTAGCAGTTCCTCCCATACCATAGCTCTTAATAAAAATACCCGTATTTTCAGAAAGCATGTCAGCCAGATTTCTGTTGTTGTAATCAACAAGTATTGACGAATCAATTGATTTTTTTTTAAACCCCGATGCTTCTGAATTAAATTTGTTTCCACTTATGATAACTTCCTTTATTTTAAAGGTATCCTTTTCGATTGACAGTTGCCCATTCAAAGGCAGTGAAATCAGAATTACGATATAGAATAAAGTGTATTTCAAGTGACAATATTTATACGATAGTATCAGGAATACCTTATTTAATAGTTAATTACTGCAAATCTTCAATTCAGCTCTACTGTCCAATATCCAGAGCTGGTAAGGAAAATTAAGAGGGAATCAATGAATGATCCGATGCTTTTCTTCCCGAAAGCTTTGAATATTAGAATAATCTGGCAGGTCTTCTGACTTATCCCGGTTTTATAAAGCCTTCCCATCCTAATAAACCTGGACAGTGGCAGGTATTTTATAAAACCATCACCCCGCATAATGCGGGATCGGGCTTCACAGCAGCGGGTACTGTTGCGGATTCAAACCGCATTCCCTCTTCGTTGTAATGATTTTTTCATTACAACACCAAAACATAGCAAAGATAAGAGATATATTAATTTCTGATGCAGGAAGATTTCGTTCAGATATCAACAGTTATTAACAAACATTAAAATATTATAGTAGTTACCAGTTTAGAACAGTCTTGACTGTTCCCTGCAGTAAACCATTATTTTAAATATTTTAATATTTGTTCGCCGATTCCAATCCGATACCCGGTGGATATGAAATAAATTTTCCCTGACCTATCAGTTACAATAACAACAGGCAAAATCATATCAGCCGGTTTGTTGAGTCGCAGAGAATTTTTTAAAACAGATAATTGATTGTCAATGAAAAATGATGTATTTTCTGGCAGGCCTTTAGTATTCTCAGAGTTAATTGTGTTAGCAGGAACAAAAAGTGTCTGGTCCTTACCTGTGCCTATTGTAAATATAAGAAATTTCCCTCCCCAGGCATCAAGTTCGCTTTTAAGCAAAAGGAGATCATTAAAAATATGTTTTGTTGGTTCCTTTTCAGGATCCGCCCATATTATCACAAGACGTTTATCGTTGGTGCATGACTCGGAAATTTTTGCACTGTTATAAGCAGAGTCAATTTTCATTATATCAATGGAGCCAAATGTATTCTTTTCAGAGAGATCTTTTCTGATTTTTACCTCAATAGTTTTATGCTCGTTTTCTGCAAGATCAAAAAAAGTAATACTCGACAATATTTTACTATTAATCAATCTGTTACCTGTAACGAGCATATAGTGCCCTGGTGGCAGAGGAATTTCATTTTTAAAATCGGTAATTTTTTTATTGAAGTCATATTCAAGAGTATTGTATCTGCCATTTTCAAATCTTGCAATTGTGAACTGAATATAATACTCGGGAACAGGATTTGTTTCAAAGGAATGAAGTTTAAGAAATCCTTTATCCGGATCAGGCCGTTGTTGATCAGAAAAATATACATCTGTCCACTTATTTTCCGAGAAATACTGTGGCACATTTCTCCCGGGTTCAAGGCGCGATGGTATTCCCAGGCTCCTGCAAATAGCCACAAAACATATTGCCCGGGAACCTGAATCTGATACTTTAAGTTCGTTTACTCCCACCGGCGTTAAAGGAGTTTTATAGTAGTTTTCATCTTCATTAATTCTGATATTGTCATTCAGATATTGAACAATTAACAGAGGATTATGTGTTGCGTTTAGAACTAACTCCGATGGAAGATTTGTAAGGAAATAATGTCTCCATGCTACTAACATTTCATTCGCAACCCTGGGGTTAAGAATATAATCAATAAATGTTTTAACATCACATTCACCGGTATCATTAGCAGATATGAAGCTATTCGCCAGATGATCTGAGAGTATGTATGCCTTAACGTCACGAAGATCCTTATCTGGAAGGATCTCAAGCAAAGATAAGGCACGGGTAATTAATGAATCAGGTGTTTGAGACAGGAAAGAGCATATTTCTTTATAATTGCCCATGCTTCTGGCAATTATTTTATCAACTCTTGAAGTATCAGTCTTTAACTTTAATGCAAGGGACTTTGCTTCATCAGTCTTCATCCACGATTCAATATATTTTTGCCTGATTTTGTTTTCCTGATTAAATCTTTCTGTATTTTTTTCTAATAATTCATTTGAAGGACCTGCCAGTGGTGAATGGATTACAGGCACATCGAGGTCGAGATCAATGCTATTATTAACCTGTGGTTTCAAAGATAGCTGCATTGTTAAGGTGTCAGTTTCACCAACTGATATTTTTTTAAAGTCAAATTTATCGCCTTTATGAGCCCATATCATTAAATCTCCGAAACCGGTTTCAAACTGACTTATTCCATTTTCATCCGTTGGCACAACCGCAAGAGGATAAAACTCTGCATAATTATAAAGCTGATATTCAACCTGGACATTACTGACAGGCAATCTATCCTTATCAATTATTTTTACGAATATTCTTTTTGTAATAGCATACTTGGCAAGATTGTTAACATCTGTATAATTACCATAACGGTTAATTACATCTTCAGAATTGCCGGACGCGCCAAACGATTTTGTATGTA
>DCFT01000045.1:729-2638 GCA_002319885.1 Bacteroidales bacterium UBA1797 | reverse complement strand
GGTTACAAAATGTTTAATACTCCTGTTTATAATAATGATGAACCCAGGGAATCAATCCTGAACAAGATTTTCATTATTGAGCATGGTGCCGAGAATATGATGGTCCCTCTGAAAGGCGCCAGCGCTGTGACACAGGTAATGGCTAACTGTATCCAGCATAACTGGGGAGCCGACATTATTGCCCGTCTCCTTGGTTCAATATCAATTATGTGCGGAACGATCCCTACAACCAAACTATTCTTCAGACCCGACCGAAGTGTAATTGACCTTATCCTTGATAATGAATAATTCCCGGAACAATCATGCGATTGTGAAAGATATCGGACTCACTCTTCTCTCCGAGGGTAAAACCATCAGGATAAAAGCTCATGGGTATAGTATGTATCCATGTATTAAACCGGGGTCGATGATACTTATCGAACCAATAAATATACAGGGCTTACCCCGTGAGGGTGAGATAATTGCTATCAGGAGAGAGGCCGGACTCATAGTACACAGACTTTCAAAAATGATCATCAAAAACGGGATTACATTTTATATAGCAAGAGGCGACAGCAATGCTTTTCCCGATAATCCTGTGAGTATAGCCAAAATAGCAGGACGCATCATTCGTGCAGAATCTACAGGGGAAAACCCGGTTCCTGCCGATATCAGGATTAACAGAAAACCGAATTATTTTTTAAACAGGATAAGAGTTATAGGATTACTTTTATGGAAGAAAATCCGTTAACCGCAGGGAACTAAAAGTATGAGCTAAGTTTAAATGAAGGAGAAAATAAAATTATTCAGGCAATCATTAAGCCTCGTCTGGAACAGCACCCCCGGTTGGACATTTGCAAATATTGTGATGTCTGTTTTGCGAAGTGTATTCCCTCTCCTGCTCATATGGCTTCTGAAAATTGTTGTAGATGATATCACAAAAGCTTCCGGTGCAGTTCACTCGACTCCCGGAATCAATGTTCTCTGGCCCATTCTTGCAGTGGTAATAATCTGGTTTCTCGATGAAGCCTCATCTGATTTCAGCAATTATGCGAGGAAAAAACAGGCGATGAAACTTGAGATCTATATGTACGGATTGCTTCATGCCAAAGCCATCAGGCTCGATCTGATCAATTTTGAGCGCCCCGAATATTTCGATTGCCTTTCACGTGCCTCAAGAGAAGCGCCATGGCGCCCTAACAGCATTCTTAATAACCTGGTTTCTATGCTCAGAGGGCTTATTTCTTTGTTACTCATGGCCGGACTGATCCTTACACTTCACTGGACATTAGCCGTACTCCTTCTTGTAGCAAACATTCCGGGTATCTGGTTAAGGTTATATTATGCCGATATCCTCTATAACTTTCAAAGGGAGCAAACTCCGGAAGCCAGAAAATCTGCATATTTCAACTGGCTGCTCACCGGTGACAGACCTTCCAGGGAACTCAGACTTTTCGGATTGGGAAATTATTTCATGGAACTTTTTAGAAAGTCTTTCCGGAAACAAAAAGAGGAAGAGATCAGTATCATCAAACGAAGGACAGTTATAGAATTTATCTCGAACCTTTTCAAAGCATCAGCCCTCCTGATTGTTTTATTGTTTATAGCCCGTCAAACAATAAGCGGGAAACTGTCACTTGGCCAGATGGCTATGTTCCTTCTCGCCTTCAGACAGGGAATGACCTATATTAAGGATCTGTTCAGCTCACTCTCATCATTGTATGAAGATAGTCTGTTCATCGGAGACACTTTTGAATTCCTCAATCTGAAAGAAAATGTTACAGCTGACAAACCGGTAATTGTTCCATATCCGCTGAAGAAAAAAGTAGTGATAGAGAATCTTTCCTTCACTTATCCGGGGAATCATCTCAGAACTATCAGTAATGTTTCTTTTGAGATTAAAAAGGGAGAAATAATTGCTCTTGTAGGA
>DCFT01000045.1:0-425 GCA_002319885.1 Bacteroidales bacterium UBA1797 | reverse complement strand
CCCGATTCCGGACAGATAATGTACGATGGCAGTAATATCAGAAACATGGAACCCGAAGAGTACAGAAAATATTTCTCAGTTGTGTTCCAGGACTTTATGCTTTATAATCTTTCAGCCGGCGAAAATATCCGCTTGGGAAATATTGATGAAAAAAATCCTGACAGCAGGATAACAGCAACAGCTTCTATCACTGGCATTCATGAACTGATAGATAATCTGCCAAACGGCTATGATACAGTTATCGGGAATCTCTTTGATGACAGTCGCGAACTCAGCTGGGGAGAATGGCAGAAGATTGCGCTGGCAAGGGCTCTGTTCAGGGATGCTCCTTTGCTTATCCTCGACGAACCCTCCAGTTCCCTTGATGCAGATACCGAATACGATATATTCAGCAGATTCAGGGAGATAGTAAAAGGCCGGACAGC
>DCFT01000044.1 GCA_002319885.1 Bacteroidales bacterium UBA1797 | reverse complement strand
CTGTTTCTTCGGGTTCCGGTCTTTTAAACGAGGAAGATATCTTTATAAACAACCAGCGAAAAAATCTGATTAGATCATCAGCAAGAACGAATAGGTCCAGAACAATTTTTGAAGTTATGAGAATGATCAGAAGTCCGAAACTGTATGTTCTGAAATAAATGTTCCAGGCGTGCCAGTCAGAAAATTGCATAAGAATGAGCAACATAAAACAAAAGCCTGAAACAATCCAGTAAAGAATTTTTATCCGGCGAATTGCAGTCTTAGTGTAGCTTTTGGTTATAAAACGAAATGCCTGATATGCATATAAATCAATCAGTACTAAAATTAAAAGGAAGATCACAACATGAGCATTATAGTAAAGCATGAAAATTAAATTTATTTTTAACACGATCGCGTTTAAAAATAATAATTCTTGTTTCAATAGCTGTTGCCTTCAGCCTCAACCTCAATCTCAGCTTCTTTTATGAATTAAGTTCAATACCTACAGGGCAATGATCAGAGCCCGTTATGTCTTCGAGAATAAAAGCATTTTTTACTGAAGGCATGAAGGACTCGCTGACCAGAAAGTAATCAATTCTCCATCCAATGTTCTTTGATCTTGCACCGGCTCTGTAGCTCCACCAGGAGTATCTCTGAGTGTTGTCAGGATAGAAACGGCGAAAGGAATCTGCCAGTCCGCCTCCTGTAAACATGTTCATTCCATCTATCTCCTCCTGCATGTAACCGGCTGTTTTATTATAATTGGCTTTCGGGTGTGCCAGGTCAATCTCTTTATGAGCTACGTTAAAATCACCACATACAATTACAGGCTTGACCTTTTCAAGATCTTTCAGATAATGAAAAAAGGCTTTATCCCAATCCTGTCTGTAACCTAACCGTTTAAGCTCGCTGCCCGAATTCGGCACATAGACATTTACCAGGAAAAAGGTTTCCAATTCCAGACATAGTACCCTTCCTTCAGTATCATGTTCCTCTTTATTAATGCCCTTCATTACATTCAGGGGTTTGATTTTTGAAATAATTGCAGTTCCTGAGTAACCTGGCCTTACTGCAGAATTTGAATAGATATGATAACCTTTCAAAGGTTCAAGAGTTTCGGCAACATGAGTCTCCTGGGCCTTTATTTCCTGCATACAAAGAATATCAGGACTCAGAAGTTCAAGATCAGTGAAAAAGGTTTTTTTTGCTATAGCACGAAGTCCGTTTACGTTCCAGGATATAATTTTCATAGTTTCAATCTTGATAATTTGTAAAAATAGTCACTCTGTTTAAACAAACATAGTAAAATTAAGTTTTCAGTTAGTATATATTGGAAGATCCAAATGGCAATGCAACCTTTAACGGATGGCAATCCCTGTGTAATCTGCTTCTTTCACAGCCTGAATAAATGCTTTGATATTTCCGGTTGGGGTATCAGGCGACATCCCACCTCCGCATGACCAGATAATTCTGGAATGATCTTCGCAGGTCTTTATCATTTTATTGACGCTTGCCCGGACATCAGCCGGGGAACCCATTGCCAGAATATCCCTCGGAGGAATATTACCTAACAATGTTACCGAATCACCTGCCAGAGACCTGATCTCACTTATCGAATGGTTAAAACTGAAATTGAACAGATTGACTCCCATCTCCTTAAGGTATTTTGCACTGATAAGACCTGATGCATCATTATGAAAGAAATTTACTTTTGCATTAAATGTGTTGTAAATCCTTTTCAGATGAGGAAGAACGAATATCTCAAAATCAGGTTCCCCAAGAAATCCAACAATGTCATCGAGAATAAGTATCCCGTCAATATCCCTGAATTTCTCAAACTGAAGACTCAGCCAGTCAATTACAAAATCGGTAATGGTAGTAAGTCCTTTCTGCGCCTCGTCGGGTGTAATGGTAAGGGCAAGCATGAAATCGGTCATCCCGAACAGGAATGATGCAATATTCAAAGGACCACGGCTGGTCGCAAATCTAAACCTGCAGTCGTTCTGCTTTATCCTCTCCTCAAATCTTAGCATCCGGTTTATTGAAAACGGCAGAAGGCCGTCGGTTTTTACATTAGGTTTTAACAGGCCGGAAATATTTTCCGGATTAGAGCTAATTTTATACGGGTACGGGAAATCGTTTTCACTCCAGACTAGTTTGGAACCAAACGCTGATGGCTCGGTGCACATACCAAATTCAGCCCAGAACCCCGGTAAAAACATGACTTCAGGGAATTCCTTCATTGCCTTCACGTTTGAATTGAACCAGATTTCCGGATCAGCATAGTAATCAATTATGCTTGAACCATACCATCTAGGCAGCCAGGGACTGTCAATTATAAAACCCACAGGTTTTCCATTTGTGGCCTCTCCTTCAATAATCTTTATCAGGTTTTCCCAATGTATTTCTTTCATGGCTTACAAATTCAAAATTCCTGACTCAATTCAGATTCCCGGAACATGGTTGGATTTATGATTCATTAATTTTCAAGGTAAAAGGAGTAAAAAGGCAAAAATTTAATCATCCTCATGTGATTTATTCCGGTTATTAACAGATCTGAGTGATGATTGACGTACAATCAATTCCGAATTAAGAATTATTGTACTTATTTTTTCAAACTGTGTACCGGCAAGAATTTTAATCATGGTAGAAGCAGCAATCTCTCCCATTTCCCTGCCGGGATAATGAACAGTTGTCAGATTGGGCTCAACTACCTTTGAGACAGGATCATCATTGAAGCCGACAACTGCAATGTCTTCCGGTATCCGGTAGCCGGCTTTCTTAAGTTCACAGATTGCCGAAACGGCAGAGGTGTCATTGGCAGTGAAGATTCCGTCGGGCATGGCTTCGTGCTTCATGAGTTCCCTTACGATCAGTCCCCCTGAGCTGTCATTCATGTTTGTGACTATCAGGAGGTCTTCATCAAATACGACAGAATTGTCGCTCAAAGCTTGTTTGAAGCCTCTTAATCTGTCATTGTAAACATTTAGGTTGAGACTCCCCGTAACACATGCTATCTTCCTGCATCCCTGATCGATAAGATGCTGTGTTGCATCATATCCGGCCTTAAAATTGTCAATTACAATGCATATGCAATTGCTTTGGAAAAAAACCCTGTCAAAAAAAAGTATCGGGATATCCTTCCTGAAAACGTTCTGGAAATGATCCAGTTTTTTTGTTTCATATGTAAGAGAAACAAGGAAGCCATCTACCCGGCTGTCAAACAGTGCCTGGATATTTTCAGCTTCAAGTGACGCTGATTCCTCAGACTGACTGATAAGCAAATGATATCCTTCCTGTTTTGCCACTTTTTCCATTCCGGAAATAACAGTGGACATGAAATGACTGTCTA
>DCFT01000144.1:31946-57595 GCA_002319885.1 Bacteroidales bacterium UBA1797 | reverse complement strand
CTACCGACAAGATAAGATCGTGTCCACCATTGTAAACAAGCTTGTTAAGCTGTGCTGGCCAGGAATAGTTCAAGGCGCCGTCTGTTATTTCAGAAACAAATTCTCCGGATACAACACCTGTTGTTACAACGTCTTTCCTCCAATCGTGAATACGAAACAGAGTCTTAGGTATTCCTATGTACATTTTATTAAGCTGACTATCAGTCATGGGAGAGTGTGTTCCGAGGGCAGGAAGTATATCTTTAAGATTGTTCCTGTAATACCTGTAGATATATGAAGTAAGTTCACCGGCTCTTGAATGAAAACGGGTGTTGTCGGGAGGTACAACCAGAACTTTCTTTCTTACTCCAAGTTTTTCGAGGGCTGAATAAATTCCAGTCTCAAGGTCTTTTGAATCAAGAATCGTATTCTCCGATCCGGATTTATAATATATCATACTCTCTTTTTTTACTCATTATCACACCTCACACCTCACACCTCACACCTCACGCCTGTTCCCATGGCGGATGTTCCGGCAGATAGGTCTCAAACTCCTTAATCAGTTTTTCTTCATAAGCACCTTCGTACTTACCGCAAAAGAATCTTTCGAGGCCTTCATTATAAAGATTTTCCCATGACCTCTCCTCATTTCCCGGATTAATAGGAAAGAACAGGACACCATTCGATTTTGCTGCTTTAAGATCGCCATTAGCATCGCCTATCATCAGAATCTTATTATCGGGATATTTTCCTTTAGCAGCATATCGCAGGTGTTCTGATTTTGTACCATGTTCCTGTCCGGCTATCATCCTCAGGTAATGGTCTATTTCGTTTTCTTCCCACTCACGTTTCAGCGCTTCATACGGGGTTTGTGAAACAACCATTACATCGGCTTTTGATTGTATTTTACCGAGGCATTCTTTTACAAAAGGGAAGGGTGTTATACCAAAAACCATTTTCCCGATATCCTCATTTACCTTCAGCGACCATTCAAGGGTCTGTGCAATAAATGGATCATTTACTTCGGCAGCATATTTTTTCAAAGCAGGATTTCCGAGTTTTGTCTCTATTTTTGTCCATTCGACCAGAGTAAGAGCAGAAGGAACGGCAAAATTTCGTCTTTTTATTTCCGGACGTTTTGCAAGCAGTCTGAGCACCTCATTTACTGCGAGAAACCGATTGCATCCCCTGTTGGTTGAATAAAGATTCACAAACTCCCATGTCTCCCTGGCATACTTAGATACAGGCTGCATTCTGAAGTATTTTATAAAGTTCGGGCAGAAGCATTCTTTCTGTTTAATTTCCATAGTATCAAAAGCACAGCCGTCAGAATCTATTCCAATAAAAAACTCCTTTTCAGGCTTTATGGCCAGTAATTCTTCATGTGGATTCATGTTTTGCAGAAGTCAAAAGTTAAAATTTCAGAAAATATTCAGTTATTTTTTTCATATGCCTCTGGTTTGTAAACTGGTAATTTTTTGTCGGCAAATTTCATTTCCAGCCTGGCAAATCTTTGTCGCCCGTTTATCATTGGTACTGATGGCCAGTCTTCACCAATGAGCGGTCTTACATAATCCAGAAATTCATCAGTAACATCGTAATGAGTGTCAGTAATCCACTTTTCAGGAAATGTCCTTTCTGAAAGTGCAACCTTTTCCAATGGAACTTTATCATATCTTACATTATATATAAAACCAGCTTCTCTAAGGATGGTTGCCATCCATCCGGTTCCATTAAATAATGCAATCTCAACTGCTTTCTGGCCCACTTTGTACGCCTCATCAAGATCGATTATTGATGCATATGCTGTCGAATGTCTTTGATCGGTTCCCATAACCTGACCCCTGGCTGCTCCGCTGGTTTTTAATCCTTTACTGTTAAGATAATTGACAACAGTCTGAAAGACCGAATTCTGACTCGATCCGAATGAGGTATGGCCAAATGCATCTTTTACTTCTCCGATGCTGCCAACATCAAATCCTTCACTTACCACGACGATACATCTTCCATCTTTTTTCAACTGGTCGTTGACATTATCAGCCAGATTATCGATGGAAACTCGCGACTCAGCCATATAAATCTGCAAGGGCATATTCCTTCCTGGATCGGCGAGCCTCGATGCAGCAGGGATATACCCGATTTTTCTGCCCATCGCCTGTATAACAAGAACGGGATCGGCAGGGGAGGAACCCATATTTTCTTCATTTGCATTTTGAATGATATGTGACCAGTATCTTGCAACACTTCCATAACCAGGAGTATGATCAATGAGTTTGAAATCATTGTCGCCCAGATCATTATCAATTGTTTTTGGCACTCCAACAGCTATAAGATCAAAACTTTTTTCCTTCGCGGTCTCACTTACTTTGTAAGCGGTATGCTGTGAGTCGTTACCTCCAATATAGAAAAAATAGCCAATATTATGAGCCTTAAAGACTTCCATTATCCTCTGGAAATCCTTTTGCTGATTATCCCTTAGCTTATATCTGCAAGTACCTATACTTCCGGCAGCTGGTGTGTTTCTTAACAAAGCGACTTCCTCTTCAGTTTGAGATGACAGATCAAGAAGCTCCTCTTTCAGAACTCCCTCAATACCATGCCAGCCACCATAAACCTTCCCGAATTTGTCAGGGAACATTCTGCACGTCTCGATTATTCCTCTTAATGAGCTATTTATGACTGGAGAAGGGCCCCCTGATTGGGCAACTATTACGTTTTTTGCAATTGTCATTTTGATAAAGAATTGTTTCTTTTTATTACTTTAATATTGTTCATTAATGCATTTTGCTCATCACACTTTTAAACAGCAACCAGCAACCATGTTCACACCCCACTATATGCACTGAAGCCTCCGTCAACAGGAATTACTACTCCGGTGACAAATTTTGAAAGGTCAGAAACAAGATAGATAAGCGTGCCTGTTAATTCTTCAGGCAGGCAATATCGTTCAAAAGGTGTTCCATTAATAATTTTTTTTCCTCTTGGCGTCACGCTTCCTGTTTTTTCATCAATTAAGAGGAATCTATTCTGATTTGTCAGAAGAAACCCGGGGGCTATTGCGTTCACTCTTACACCTGTTTTTGAAAAGTGGACGGCCAGCCATTGTGTGAAATTATTTACAGCGGCTTTTGCTGCTGAATATGCTGCTATCTTGGTCAGGGGTCTGAAGGAGTTCATTGAAGAGATGTTAATAATGACCCCTGATTTTTTCTTTACAAGGTCAGTTGCGAAGACCATTGTTGGGATCAGTGTTCCTTTAAAGTTAAGATCAAATACCTTATCAAATCCCTCAATCTGAAGGCCGAAAAATGTATCTTCAGGTTTTTCATCCTCAGTTCCAATCATTTTTTCGAGTCTGGTGGTGGCAGCCGGTGAATTTCCCCCGGCGCCATTTACCAGAATATCAATAGGGCCGAACTTCTCATGAATCTCTTTCTTTGCTGTTTCCAGTGAAGTTTTATCGAGAACACTTGCTGAAACACCCATTGATGGTGTATTAAACTCTTTTTCAATCTGTTCAGCAACATTCATTGCCGCATCTCTGTTGAGGTCGAGTATCACGGTTTTGACACCATAAGAAGCAAGCGACCGGGCCATAGTTGAGCAAATAATGCCAGCACCCCCGGTTATAATGGCTATTTTATCTTTTAAATTTAAATCATTCATATATAATGTTTTATATGTCAGGTTATATTCTCCTTGTCCTATTTGAAGAAAGGGTAGGAAGGCTGTTAAAATCCAAAATACTCCCTGGCATTTCTGTACGATATTCCTTCTATTAATGGTCTCAATAATTCTTCTTCATCCGGAATAAGTCCTTTCTCGACTTCCCCCCCGATAAAATCACACACAATACGTCTGAAATATTCGTGACGAGGATAGGACATGAAACTTCGTGAATCGGTTACCATTCCTATAAACCTTCTTAATAATCCCATGGCCGCCAGATCCTTAATATTCTTTTCCATTCCGGTTTTCTGATCGAGGAACCACCATGCAGGTCCGGATTGTACTTTAACTACTGATGAACCGTCATTAAAATTGCCGGCCATGGTAAGAATCATTTCATTGTCGGCTGGATTAAGATTATAAAGAATAGTTTTTGTAAGTTGTTCATTATTATCAAGTTCATCAAGAAATTTTGATATTTTGGATGGATCCTGTGCGATACCGATTGAATCCCATCCTGTATCGGGTCCCAATAGTCTGAACATCCGTGAATTATTGTTTCTTATTGCTCCAAGATGAAACTGCTGTGTCCAGCCTCTCTTATGATTCATCCTGCAGAGTTCGAGCATTATGGCAGTTTTGTATTTTTCAGTATCATCGGATGAGATGATTCTTCCGTTAAGCAGGTTTTTAAAAATGCCGTCAATATCATGAAATGTGTATGCACTGAAATATATTCTTTCAAGACCATGATCCGATAATCTGCAACCCATTTCATTAAAGAAACTGTGTCTTTTATCTAATGCATCAAGAAGATCATCTAAGTTTCTGATCTCTGTGTTACCTGCCTGTTCAAGTTTTGTGATGTATAATCTGAATTTCTCAGGGTCTTCTGTTTTTATAATATTGTCGGGACGAAAGGTTGGTAATACTTTAATTCCAAAAGATTTTTGTAAATTCAGATGATGTTCAAGATCGTCGCAAGGGTCGTCGGTAGTGCAGATAGTCTCGACGTTCATTTTCTGCAACAGTGACCGTGTGCTGAACTCTTTAGTCTGAAGCATGGCAGTTGCTTTTTCATAAATTTCAGAGGCTGTTGAGGGAGAAAGCGGATCAGTAATATTGAAATATCTTAAAAGTTCCAGATGCGTCCAGTGATAAAGTGGATTTCCGATTGTTACCGGGACTGTTTCAGCCCACTTTTTAAATTTCTCAATGTCTGATGCATCGCCTGTACAATATTTTTCCTCTATCCCGTTTAAACGCATTGCGCGCCATTTATAATGATCGCCTCTCAGCCAGATATCAGTAAGATTTTCAAATTGTTTATCACTGGCTATCACTTCCGGTGAAAGATGGCAGTGAAAATCTATAATAGGCTGGATCTCAGAATAATTATGATAAAGTTTTTCGGCAGTCTTATTACCTAAAAGAAAATTCTCATGAATAAAAGGTTTCATATCTTTAAAACAGATTATAAAAATACTTAAATTTGAATTTCTTTGTTTCGTTAACGATCACGAAATTATGAATTTCAATTCAATTAATCAAGAAATACTCTATGATACTAAATAAAAAATTCACCGTGGGAGATTCATCGCTGACGCACAGGATGAGATTTAATGTAATCCTGTACGTAAAGAAAATCAGCAAAATGCTTATTGTTTTCATTATTTTGACAGGCAGTCTGGCAACATATGCTCAGAAAATACCATCATCCTCTTTTAAAACTGATTTAAATAAAACAGATGTTAAGACCATTTTGAAGGCAGTTGCAGACTGGCAGATAAGAACGCCACTTACTCATGAACCAGCTGATTGGACAAACGGCGCCCTTTATGCGGGTATGACTGAATGGGCGGGTATAGCAGATGATAATTCTTATTATACCTGGCTGAGAGGGATTTGTGATAAAACAGGATGGACTTATCTGGTCAGTACCGACCCTCAAAGAAAATATCACGCCGACGATTATTGTGTAGGTCAGACCTATCTTGAGCTTTATCGTAAATATAAGGATAAGAAGATGATGCAACCGATGAAGATCTATTTTGATCAGATACTCATAAACCCTGCCACAGGAGGGATGAAATTTGAAAATACCGGCGATTACTGGTCAACCGAGCGGTGGTCATGGTGCGATGCTCTTTTCATGGGACCGACAGTATGGGCAAAAATGGGAAATATTACCGGCATGAAAAAATATTTTGATTTTATGTACAATGAATATAAAGCTACCACCGATTTTCTTTATGATAAGGAAGAGGATCTCTATTTCAGGGATTCTGATTATTTTACAAAAAAAGAAGCTAATGGAGCGAAAGTATTCTGGGGTAGAGGCAATGGCTGGGTTTTTGCCGGATTACCTATAATAATAAGAGAGCTGCCATCAGATTATAACCATAAGCAATATTTTGTCGCAATCTTCAGACAAATGGCTTCAAAATTGCTTAAATTGCAGTCTGCTGACGGATTCTGGCATGCAAGCCTTCTTGATCCGGCCAGCTATCCAAGCCCCGAGATGAGTGCAACGGCTTTTTTTGTATATGGAATGGCCTGGGGTGTAAATAATGGATATCTCGACAAAGCGACTTATTTGCCGGCTATAGTAAAGGGATGGAAATCTATGGTAACATCTGTATGGCCTGATGGAAAAGTCGGATACATTCAACCAATAGGAGCTGATCCAAAGAGTGTTACGAGGGATATGACTGAAGTTTACGGAGTAGGGGGATTCCTGATGGCAGGTACAGAGATAACAAGGTTGATTGATAAAGGCATTTAATAATTCTTAATTCCAAATTAGCTATCCGGTTATGAAACAAAGAATTTTAACATTATTTGTGGCAATTATTCTGACTACACAAATAGTTTTTTGTCAGGGTTTCCTGAAAACGTCAGGCAGACAAATCGTAAATGAAAAGAACGAAAATGTTTTACTCAGGGGAATAGGTCTTGGTGGTTGGATGCTTCAGGAGCCTTACATGTTCGGTCTCTCTGATGTGGCAGTCACCCAGACTGATATAAAATCAAAGATCACAGCTCTTATTGGTAAGAAGAATTGTGCTGAATTCTACAAACGTTACCTTAACAATATGATAACAGAGAAGGATGTTGATGCCCTTAAAAAATGGGGGTTTAATTCCATACGATTGCCCATGCATTATAACCTGTATACTCTACCGGTTGATAAAGAACCGGTTAAAGGACAAAATACATGGCTGGAAACAGGGTTTAGGTTAACTGATAGTCTTCTGTCGTGGTGTAAAAAAAACAAAATGTATCTCATCCTTGATCTGCACGCAACTCCAGGTGGACAGGGGAATGACCTGCCGATAGCTGACATTGATACACTTAAACCACGGTTGTGGGAGAGTGATGCTGATCAGGAAAAGACTATTGCACTCTGGAAAAAACTCGCAGAAAGATATAAAAATGAAGAATGGATAGGAGGATATGATCTGATTAACGAAACCAACTATAAGCTTGAGGGTAATCTGCTGCTTAAAAAGCTCTTTACTGAAATTACGAAGGCAATAAGGGGGGTTGACAAGAAGCACATTATTTTTATTGAAGGCAATCAGTTCGCAAATGATTACACAGGTTTAACACCTCCCTGGGATAAGAATATGGTTTATAGTTTCCATAAATACTGGGATACAACAACCGTGGAGACAATCAGGAAGTATCTCGATATCAGGGAAAAATATAATGTTCCGCTCTGGATGGGTGAATCGGGTGAAAATACAAATGAATGGTTTAAAGCTGCAGTGAATCTCTTAGAGACACATAACATCGGCTGGTCGTGGTGGACAATAAAAAAAATTGGTTCAGAGAGCAGTTTGATGACAATTTCAAAACCCTCAGGTTATCAGAATATAGTAGATTACTGGGCTGGCAAAGGACCTAAACCATCTGTTGAAGAGGCAACAGCAATATTTATGCAATTAGCTGATAATGTTAGGTTTGGAAATTGCACTGTAAATAAAGGAGTGCTTAAGGCATTGTTTGGTAATAAATAGATAATTCCCAGTCACAATGCTCTAAAGTCAACAAGAAAACCGTTTAATTAAATATATTATGAAAATAGAACTTAGGTATGCAGCTAATCCCGAAGATGTAAAACAATATGATACATCCAGATTAAGGCATGATTTTCTGATAGAAAATATATTTATACCTGAAGAAATATCTCTTGTATATTCAATGTACGACAGATATATAATAGGTGGTGCCATGCCAGTGAAAAAAAAGCTTGCACTTGAGACTATGGATGAGCTAAAGTCGGAGTACTTTCTTGATAGAAGAGAGATGGGTATTATCAATATTGGGGGAGATGCGATGATCAGGGCCGGAGCAGATATTTACAAGATCGGATTTAAAGAGGCTCTTTACCTCGGGAAAGGTGCTTATGACGTAAGCTTTGAATCTGCCGATCCGCTTAATCCGGCAAAATTATATATAAATTCAGCGCCTGCACATCATAGATATCCTTCTAAAAAAGTGACTTTAGCTGATGCCGAAGTAGTAGTTCTGGGTTCAATGGAAGCCTCAAATCACAGAACTGTAAATAAGCTTCTGGTAAATAGTGTCATAGAAACATGTCAGTTGCAGATGGGAATGACCGAACTTAAGACTGGCAGTGTCTGGAACACCATGCCGGTGCATACTCACAACAGAAGGATGGAAGCTTATTTTTACTTTGAGGTTCCTGAGAAGCAATCTATCTGCCATTTTATGGGAGATCCTGATGAGACTAGACATATCTGGATGAAGAATGAGCAGGCGGTTATCTCTCCTTCATGGAGTATTCACAGCGCTGCAGGGACTTCAAATTATACATTTATCTGGGGCATGGCAGGTGAGAATCTTGATTATGGGGATATGGATGTACGACACCCCGATACACTGAAATAAGTTTTTTCCTCCCGGGTCACAGTGTCTCCTCATCGACCCTCTGTTCAACTAATTTTTAAGAACTGACACGGAGTTACACCGAGAAGACACAGAGTTACACAGAGGAAATGGGAAAAATTGGAATAATTATGAAAGATTTATTTGATCTGACAGGAAAAGTAGCCCTGGTAACCGGTGGAACGCATGGAATAGGTCTGGCAATAGGATTATTGCTGGCCAGGGCAGGTGCAAAAGTTTGTGTGAATGATCTCGATGATGATAAACTGCAGAGTTGCAGGGATATTTACAAACAATCTGGCCTTGATGTCTTTACATTAAAGTTCAATGTTACTGCCGAAGTTGATGTTGACAGGGGAATTACATTGATCGAAAAAAAAGCTGGACCTGTTGATATTCTGGTCAATAATGCAGGTATCATTAAGAGGATTCCTATCATTGATATGAAAATAGCTGATTATAAACAGGTTATTGATGTTGATCTCGTTGCCCCGTTGATTGTATCAAAACGTGTTGTACCTAATATGATTGAAAAACGAAATGGGAAGATCATAAACATGTGTTCTATGATGAGTGTTTATGGCCGGAATACTGTTTCTGCATATGCTTCGGCTAAAGGCGGACTTAAACTACTGACACAAAGCATGACATGTGAATGGGCAAAGTATAATATTCAGATAAATGGAATAGGTCCGGGTTATATCGCCACCTCTCAGACAGCTCCTATACGTGAAAACGGACATCCATTTAATGATCTTGTTATGACCAGGACACCTGCCGGCAGATGGGGTGAGCCGGAGGATGTCGCTAATGCAGCTCTTTTCCTGGCTTCAAAAGCCAGTAATTTCGTTAATGGTCATATTTTATACGTTGATGGAGGTATACTGGCCAACTTCGGGTATGTAAAGGGTGAAAATGACCTGTAGAGGTCCTCATTCCCTTTTACCAGTCTTTAATAGCACTTTCGGTTAATTTACCTGATTGAAGACATAAAAAAATCAGCAAGACTCTGAACCTCAACCTCAACCTCAACCTCAACCTCAACCTCAAAATAACCTAGTCCTTCTTCTCCGGATTATCGGGATGATCTTCTGAATAAGGTTTAGCATAAAGATCTTCAACCTTTAACTGGTTATTGGCGGGATCTTCAGAAGGGATAACCTGAATCTGTTCTTCTCTCGCTTTACCATTGAAATATAGTATACATGCAAATATTGGCATTAACGGAAGAGTCAGAGCACTTACTATTGCGGAAAGAATAATGAAAAGTGGTTTGGTTGTAACATCAACCAGTTTTGATGCATCATCAGGATTTACGATATTCTTTATAAAATTCCCGCTAAAAGGTAGCAGAATAATTCCTGAAAAGATGACTGAAATAACTAACATGATAATAATAAATATAGCTACCCACCCAATATTAGACCAGAAGTTTTTATGAGTGAGAGTAATTGTTCTTGTGATGGTTGACGCAATATTTGTGTCTTCAGCCATCATAACAGGTAATATAAAAAGGTATAGCGTAACTACATACAGCATAGCAAAAAAAGCACCTACGATAAGAACAAAAATTCCCAGAATTATTGCAATAGTTCCTGCGAAGGCCAGGAGGACCATAATGATCAGATAAGGGACAAAATACTTCATTGATCTTATCATAGAAGTCAAAATGGTATTCTCACTTTCAACCGGATTAAATATGACATAATATTGAAGGATATTTGTAAAGAGAAGATTTATAAGTGAGATTATAAGTATTGGGATGATAAATCCCTTTATTTTTTCCAGCAAGACCATAGGATCGGAAATAGTAGACAATTCCTTCATATTCACTAAACTTGAGGCATATTGAAGTACCAGTGACATCACCAGTGACATAACGAATAATGGAATGAACTTTTTTTTGTAAAACGCCCATAAAGAGTTCATTGCGGTATCAAGATTATGTCTGCGGTAAAGAGGGTGATTGCTGAACTGATTCATAAAATACTGATTTTAAATGTTTGCAAATTTAGACATAATTACTTTCCATCCTTTTGTTGTTCTGTAAGAATTTCTTTTAATATTCTGTCAAACTTTTCCGGTTCCTCAAAAATCGGGGAATGCGCTGAATTATTAAAAGTGTAAAACTTCTTCTCCGGCGCCTGCAGACTGTCAAAGTACTCTTTTGCAATTTCATAGCTTGTCTCGTAATCAGATGTTCCCTGCAGGATATAAACCGGAATCTTTTGCGATGGGATAGCTTTAAAAAGATTTGTTTTCATTACTGCATCCCACAAATAGTTTCTTGTAAATTTCATCCCTTTCAGATAGTTGATCTTATCTATTAAATTGTATTCCTTACAAAAAATGATTGGTTTGATTGCCTGAGGGTAAAAATTTCCTTTTTTAACAGCACCGCCATACCTGATAACATATTTTCTTTCTGTCATCATTTTGTCTATAGCTTCTTTTGGATCAGCATAAGGTGGCGGACCAATTTTTTCAAGTGTCCGGACAGCTTTCCTGTCTTTAAGTTCCCTGGCTCTGGATAAAACAAAATCGTATGAAATTTTTTCGGATCGTTCCTGATCTCCCACTTGTCCAACTGCAATAAAAGCATAATAATAAGCAGGGTACTTATTTGCTGTAAATGCACCCAGCATGGTTCCCCAGGAATGTCCAAGCAAATATATTTTACTGCGTTTAAATCTGTGGATAAGATATTCGGAAACCTTGCCGGCATCATCAACAAACTGAGAAAGAGTCATCGTCTCCGGAGGGATATCTTTTGAATATGAGAGACATGAACCCCTCTGATCCCAGTAACAGACAACAAACAGATCCTCAATACCTGGATTAAATTTATGGACAAATGGAAATTCCGGATCGCCTGGTCCGCCATGAAGATATAACAATATCGGTTTTGTAGTATCACTTCCCCGGATTATAATTCTCTGGTTAAGACCATTAATATACACAGTCTCAATTTCAGCTATACTTCCCGGAACTTCTTTTCCATCACGGGTTAAAAATGGTCTGGGTTTCCCCGTACACTCAGTTAACATAAGAACAAAAAAGATTATCATAAGGAGAGCAATCCTTCTGTTTGCAAATATTTCAATGAGCAGGGTCTTCTTCATGGTTTAAATGTTATTTTACTATTTTTCTTTCCTCAATTGCTTTAGCACATTGCTGAAAGGGTATATTGCCGGGATTTTAAGGTAAGAAGATGACCCTGTATAATTAATTAAACAAAGATAGTTATAATGCTACAACGGTACAATGAGGTAAAAGTTCAAATGCACATTGAATACAATCTTGATGCAAACTCCAGTGATAAGCTTCTGGTTGACGATAGAATTCCAAAATAAAAAAGATTAAAAACAGAAAATCAATAACAGTGCATATGTTTTAAACAATTTCATATATTATTTGTTAAATATTTATTATAGATTATATCCAGATCCAGATAATCAATAATTTTAATAATTAATTTAAACCAAAACAATTACGAACATGAAATTGAGTAAGTTTACTTTTTTGCTGGTTCTGACAGCGTTGCTGGGAATTGGCGTTTCTTCCTGTACAGGAAAGACTACAAATAAAAATATGCACAGTGGTGTGGAGTATTATAGAAATCTACTTTTCAGTGAAACACCTTATGATATTGAAAAAGGTACACATCCGATGACTGCTGACCAGGCAAAAACGATAAACAGTTATAAATTTACTTATGATAAATCGGGCCGGCTTCTTTCTGTTGAATTTGTCAGAAATAATGTTTTGCTTGGTTATTCATCGATGCAGGGAGCTGCAAAGATAACCTATGATTACTCGGGCAATATGCAGGTAAAACATTTTTTTAACAAAGATAATGAGCCAATTGAGTCAGGGGGCGTTTTTGCAGCAGAATATGCGCTCGACCCAAACGGGAACCGTGTGGGTTTAATGTATCTGGCTAAAGATGGTTCGATGATTGAAAACAGGAATAAGATACATTCTTACCAGTGGAGCGTATTACCTGATGGTATGGTAAGGGAGCTTCGTTATAATCTTAAAGGAGAAGAGACGGTTATGAATCCGTTCTGCCCATTTTATGAACTTAGGTTTACATACAACGATAAAGGTTATCCGACCCGTATGGCAAATTTTAAAGCCGATACACTTTATAACTGTACTGCAGAAAATTGTGGTGATATCGGAGTTTCTTATTTTACATTCACACCTAACCAGTACGGTGACATTGAGGATTTTTCAGTCTTTAATGTAACAGGACAAATGTCAAATCTTTACTGGGGCTGGTCAAAACGTGTAAGCAAATACGATGAAAATGGCTATCTGCTTGAGACAAGGGTATTTGACCAGGATAACGAGTATGTTGGAGGTAAATTGATCCCTGTCACAGAGAATACATACGATAGCAATGGCGCACTGACAGAAACTAAAAATATGGACAAAGATGGTAACCTGATTAATAGTCCTGATAATGGGGTAGCTGTTACAACTTATAAATATGATGATCTTGGTCATCGGATCGGGACCCTAAACTTCGACAGGAATAATATGGCTGTCAATTTAGCTGCAGCGAAATAGTATTAAGATGAGGAAATATTATTTTTTACTGTTTTTTCCCCTGTTTCTTTTTGCATTTTCTGTTTCAGGCTGCAAGGAGAAAAAAACGAAGAATAAGCCGGATGAAGTTCAGGCAATTGACAAAACCGTTAATAGCCCCGTGACAATTGGTAATGAAACGACATTATTACTGAAAGATCTGAAAGAGAATGGAGACTATGTAAATAGCAAGGCATATCCATCGCTGATAAAATCTTCTATAGTTAATGAAAGTATTGGGAAAAATATTCTTGTTGTCGATCTGAGATCTCCGAAACAATTCTCGGAAGGTCATATTAAAGGTGCTGTAAATAAGGCATTTACTGATGTACCATCTTATTTTGAAACTGGAATTAAACCATTTGAATACGATAAGATTATTATGGTAAGTGATGATGGGCAGATATCGAGTTACACAACTTGCTTATTGAGGCTTATGGGCTATGGAAATGTTTATTCTATGAGATGGGGGATGAGTGCCTGGAATAAAATGTATGCTCAGGAGGGATGGCTGAAAGGTGTATCAGGGAAATATGAGAATAAACTTGAAAATACTGTAAACGAAAAGCCTGCATTAACAGGTATGCCTGATCTGAAAACTGGTTTATCGACCGGCGCTGAGATCGGCACAGCGAGATTCAAAAAATTGTTTGAAGAAGGAACTTCAGGAATCCTTATATCAGCCGATGAAGTCTTCAATAATCCTCAAAAATATTTTATCATCAATCTGGACAGGAAGGATAAATATGAGGATGGACACATTCCAGGATCGGTGCGATACAAACCGGAAGGCACATTGGGCTATACGGATGAATTGGCCACGATTCCGTTTGATAAGCCTGTTGTAGTTTATTGCGGTACAGGTCATAATTCCGGATTTGCAACAGCATACCTCCGGTTATTCGGATATGACGCTCATACTCTTAAATATGGGAACAATGGTTTTATGTATGACAAGATGGTTAAGCAAAGATCCACATTATCGTGGCTGCCATTTACAATGGAAGATGTGAATAACTTTGATGTCGTAAAATAGTAACTCTGATTTTTTAATCATATAGAATTCCGGTCAGTTCAGGATTGTATCTGGCCGGAATTTGTATTTTAAAACCTCATTGCCGGAGTCTGCTGTGATGATGTAGATATTCTTCCTCCCCATCTGACTGATTAACATCCATATTCTCGCCGACAAAGCAGGATCAGAAGAATAAAGCATCACAGGACCATCATTATTTAATATAGAAGAAATATTATCCCTGTTTAAAACAGAATCTGCCGGAATATTTTTGACTTTATCAGCAAACCCTGCAAGAGGTGGCATCTCTTTACCCAGATTAATAAACAGTGACTTCCCGTTTAAAGACCGGGCTTTTTCTAAAGATATGGTGTTAGTTTGTACAACTGATGGCTCTGCCCACTTTTTAATATCATTCTTAAAATGATCCGTACTAAATGATCTGATAAGTACCAGGATCAATATCGGGAGTACCACAGCAATTACAATCTTATATTTCTTTATAAACTCCATGCCTGATCCTGTTTTCGTGTTTCGCGTTTCACGTTTCGTATTCTTTCTACTCACATCCTCCGTCAAGCTTTTTTGCAGCGATATGCTTCGATTCGATATATTTCAATTTCATGCTGTCAGGCATACTATTCATCTCAATAAACATCTTTTTTGCTCTCGTTCTGGTTTCAAACAGCGCGTTTTCGCGGGCGGAGATTCTCTTTCCGGCAAAACTACTGTTCATCACAATATTATACCACTCATTCATGCCTCCTTTCATTACATAAGTGTTCTTAATGTTTAATCCCCTGGCAATTGCAAGTGCATAGTTTGAATCAAAATCACCATTTGAATAGAAAATGTTCTTTGCCTTCCCACTGTTAAGAATGGTTCCAGGGTCATTTTCTACATATTTACTGTAAGGAATATTTATTGATCCAGGGATATTTGCTTCCCTGTATTCCTCAGGTGTCCTCAGATCGATAATCTGAACCGAACTGTCTTCTGATATTAAAAACCTTGCAACCTGATCGACGGTTAAATAAGTATTGTTGTCAAGAACTTCTGAAAGTAATTTATGTGGTTTGATGGTAAAAGACCTGCTGCCCGAAAGTGGCAATAATGCCAGAATAAGTCCAAGGCACAGGAGTCCGGCGGAGAATTTTTCTCTTGTATTCATCTTCTTAAGATTTAAACTTCATTCATTATATCGGGTCTTGCGAATTTCTTTTCTGCTAACTCAGCAATCCAGAACATTAAAACTGCAACAACGATTAGCAGAAAAGTAAAGAGCCCTGGTGAAATACCCATAACCTCATTAATTTTAACAGGGCCTTTGTACGATCCGTTAGCTAGCTTTTCAATATAAGGATATGTTTCAGCAAAAAGGAAAGCACCTGTAAGTCCGCCAAGGAAAAATATTATTGCATCAATTTTTCCTATCGAAAGTGCACATAAGCCAGTCCCCGGGCAAAACCCACCCATAATAAATCCTGCACCCATTATTATTCCTCCTATAATTGACGCAGAAACATAAAACTCATTAACAAAAACCAGATTAAGGTTAAGCAATCCAAAGAAACTCAGTAGCTGTGATCCGATCAGAGCCACTATCGCAGCGGTAAAAAAGACTTTAATTACCGTAGTATCATATCCATAAAACATTCCTGCCAGTTTCCGGCTTGAAGAAAAACCCGCCTGTTCGAGTGAAAACCCAAAACCTATTCCAATAAGGAGTGCGATGAGTAAATTCAGCCATTCAGGCATTGATATTAATGATGATATTGGTCCCACTGGTAATTTTTTTCTGACTTATATTGAAATCTTTTAAACGTAAAACTCACAATCCCGAATATCCGGTAGTCGCAAAGATTTTTTTATCATATCCAGTTCTTTCTGAAGAACCAGGCAAACATGTAGGCAGAGCCAAAAATTGCAACCATCGTAACAAAACCTGCAACAGAAAGAACTGCCATCCCGGAAAGAGCAGCACCACTTGTACATCCTCTTGCCAGCTGCGCTCCATATACAAAAAACACTCCTCCAAGAAAAGCAAAAATCAACCTCCTTGTGTTCGAAATATCAGGTGATTTTTCAATTTTAAACTTAAGTCTCTTTGATATTGCGCCTGATATAAATCCTCCCGCGACCACACCAAGGATTTCTATTGTAAGCCAGTTCTTTAGAGGTTTTTTTCCATCTTCAAAATATTTACTGTAGTATATTGATTTATCAGTATGTGGCCTGTCAACGGCCCCTACAATTGAGACTACGCAATATTTCAGGCCTCCGCTGGCACCAAGACCTCTTCCAGCGAGGAACATCGCCAGAAGCAGAACTATCCCTAACATAGTTCCTGCCAGGTAAGGATTCATATACTTTTTTTTCATTATTCCGGAAAATCAGATATTTAGAGTAAGCCCTTTCTCAACAAAAATACAAAATCTATCAGACAAACAGTATGTGGTAAATAATGTTCATATTGCATATTATAGACTATGTACCTGTTAGTATAAGATTGCTTCGTCTCCGCCAGTTGGCGGATCCTCGCAATTGCGAGCGAAGCGAAACAATCCCAAAATCCCATTACAGTATCAATTAAAGGTCATAGCGAGCGAAGTGAAGCAATCTTAATTCATATTCACAACACTCTATAAATGTAGTGTTTATTAAGGAGACAAATTTCGTACATTTACAGCTTAATATAAAATAGATGAGCAGATTCAAATTGACAATAGAATATGAAGGCACACGTTATTCTGGCTGGCAGATGCAGAAGGGTGGAAAAACAATACAGGGAGAAATACTTGATGCGTGCAGGGAATTATTTAAAGGCGAAGAAATAGATATTTATGGAGCAGGACGTACTGACGGTGGTGTTCATGCTTCGGGACAGGTTGCTCACCTGGAAGTTGAAACGAATCTGCTGCCTTTGAAGATTAAATATGGTATAAACGACAGGCTACCTCATGATATCTGTATTATCAATGTGGAAGAAGCCCATCCGAAATTTCATGCACGACACGATGCAAATGCCAGAAGCTATATTTACCAGATAAGCAGAAGACGCACTGCTTTTGGTAAGAAATTTGTGTGGTGGATAAAGGATCCTCTTGATATCAATCTGATGAATGAGGCTGCAAAACATTTTCCGGGGCTAAAAGACTACAGGTATTTTACCGACGAGGATGCAGAGCAACAATCTACCAAAGTAGAAATACTGCATGCTAAAGTAAATGATTTTGGTGATATGCTTGTTTTTCATGTTGTAGGCTCGCATTTCCTGTGGAAGCAGGTAAGACGAATGACCGGTGTTCTCGTAGAAGTAGGTAGAGGCAAGCTTTCTCCTGCGGATGTTGCTTCCTTTTTCAAAATAAAAACAGATATTCCTGCAAAACTTACGGCCCCACCAAGCGGGTTGTTCCTTGAAAAAGTCTATTATAAGAAAGAAGAGATCAGCTACTCGACAAAACCCTTAATTAATATTTAAAATCATTTTAAAGTCGATGAAGATTTCCAATTTCTGCTTGATATGTCATGAAAGAGAGTTTAAGATGATAAGGATATGAGATTCCTCGCTTCGCTCGGAATGACATGATAATTATATAGTTATGAGGGAAGGAAGAAGTGGTGATTCGCAAGTAAATTGCCTCTTATTTGGAAGCCTGCTGCGAATCACCACTTCTTCCCTTATGCCCCTCAAACATTATGTCATCCTGAGCATAGCGAAGGATCTCCATCTCACATTTGTGTTCCTCTGTGCTTCCCTGCCTACCGGCAGGCAGGTCTGTGTCACTCTGTGTAAGTTCTTCTTTCTTTATTGCATTCGCATTCAACCGGTGCAACAATTTTCTGATTCAGGTTCATTTCAATTATCCGGTTTGTTCTTCTTTCCAAGCAGCTATCGCAATTGGAAAAAAGGCCGAGGTCCCAGGTGTCTGCAAATACCCTCCCTACATTCAACCGTATACCGTATTCCAGAACCGTTTCCAGTGAATGAATTTCAGGGATGCTAAACTGCCCTTTTTCCGATAAAAATTCCATTGCACCATTTCCTGCTCTGACAGGAATTACTGTACAGCATTCAACTCCGGCATTGAATGCAAAGTCAATTGATTGTTCTGCCCAGTGAATTCCTTCTGATTCTGAAAGCAGGGGGGGTCTTAACAGAATAAATGCCCTGGTCCGGATTCCATTTTCTGTAAGAAACCTGACAGAATTTCTGAAGTCATCGATAGTCATCTGTTTATTCAGAGTCCGAAGAATATTGCGATTTACGGTTTCAAGTCCAAGGGCAATCTCAAGGTCGGGTTTGAGCAGGTCCCTGAATTTCAGACATTTTTCATTAATAAGTCTGGGATGACATTCGACGATAACTGTTTCCAGGTTTTCTAAAAGTGAAGCGATATCTTCATAGTCTTCCTCAGGGATAGCCCTTACATCAAAGAAGCTTCCGCTGTTATACAGTTTAAGATGCCTGACAGTTGGCATCTTTTTTAATGCCCATTTTATCTGTTTTGGTATTGAGCCGGGCTCAACTGTTTCATCAGTAGTGTTTTTCCAAAGGTCACACATGAGGCAATGGAAGGGACACTCACGGTTAGTCAGAAAAATGATACCTGTATCTTCAACCTTTCCCGAACGGGTATGTTCTTTTTCAATCTGCCATCCATATGGTAAATTTGGGTTAACAGGATTCTTTTTACCCCTCATGGAGACAATAAAGCTGTCATTTATGATTAAATCAGAATCTTCATTCATAACTTGAAAGAAACTCTTTCCTGTATTCAATCTCTTTTTCAGGGAATTGGCTGTTGAAGGCTTTTTCGGATGTTGCACCATGCTGAAACCGTCTTTTCTGAAAAACAGGCATCTCCATGCCGGTAATTGCCTTCACTCCACCGGAAACAATTTGTCCTTTAAGATCATAGAGTTTTTGATGATCCCAGTTGGTCATATCGATATAGGGAATGCCCTCAGAAACTTCTATAACATTTGGTAAAGTATAAGGACTGAAACCTTCAAAACCCATCAGATCGCCGGTGGCAAAAGTTCTCATATAACCCCTGCTGAGTCCCCCGGAATAAGTTAAAGAATGTTTGATTGATTCTACTCCCCAGCCCTCGTGGTAAAGCATCAGGTTATTAAGGACACTGCGGATAGTCAGTTCAGGATTTTCCTCAATCGGATAATCTTTCAGGTTTTCATCTCCTCCGTCTCCGTCGATTATATATTTCCATTCAGGGTAGCGCGATCTGATTCCCTGCAAAAGAGATAAACTCATCGTAGCCGACTGAATATCAAGGGCTTTATAATCCTCCACTACTTTTACAGCTTTTTTCCAGTCAAGAGTCGAATAATCCACTTCAATTGGTTCAAGGAATAATCCGAGATTGAGTGTATCCAGAAATTTTCTGGCCTGCAACAGATCTGCGCCATCGCCATCTATTGAGAGTGTAAATGCTTTTAGTCGTGAGGGACTTTCACCCAGTTCTTTTAGCGCATGGTAGGTAAGCAAAAAGACGGAACCACTGTCAATACCGGCAGAAAAGCTTACTCCGACAGGACCTGATTTGGCACGATATTTAAGCCACTTTTTGATTTCGTTATATAGAACGCCAATGTATTTTTCACCTATTTTTGTTACATCTATATTTGCTAATTTATTGCGTTCGGGCGTAAAGAAACGGTTATAGACAGGATTCGGATCAGGACAGCCCAGAAGTTCTATTTTTGTGATATAGTGAGCGGGAGCCATCCTGGTATAAGATGGATGAAACTGGTGATCGAGACCTTCCTTTTTAAGATAGTTAAAAATCACATCGATACGTTCGGCTATAACCAGTTCCGGACCAGCTGGCCGTTTTGCTATGAAATATCGTATAGGTCGTCCGATTGATCGGGCCATTCTGATTGTCTTACCCTCTACTGATACAAGAGAAAATTGCCCGTCTATTGTCCTGACTGCATCAACATTACCTGATCTGACAATGTTTACAGCTTCCTCGTGTGTCATATTATAAATTACATTCTTCCCAGGATTGGTTAAATCCGTAACATTATTTACATATTGATTATTCATATCATTGATTTTTAAATGTTTTCATAATTCAGATTGCCTTTTGTAGAGACGCCCAACTTGGGCGTCTCTACAACAAATTTATCACAAAATTATAAATCAGAGATGCCCTAATTGGGCGTCTCTACACTATTTTTTTACTATTCCTGTTCCTTCTTTAATAGTAATATAACGGTCGGAGTCAATATTATTGTATACCTCCTTCCGGCCATCTGACCAGGAAATCTCAAGATGTTCCACCTTCTTCTCCAGTCCTAGTCCAAAAAGGATCCTTGGATCATTGTTAGCCAGGTAGCTGGTTGCCCATTGATTCACTCTGATCTGTTTTTTCCCTCCCGAGGTGATTGTCACTTTTGCACCAATTGCAGAAGCGGGGCCATTCTTACCTACAAGAGTTATTCCGAGCCACTGATTTTTGTTACCACCGTCATTTCTTAAGAGAACGGGTGCTCCGTTTTTGTCGATATGAGAAATAATAATATCGAGGTCTCCGTCATTATCAAAATCCCAGACTGCTAAGCTCCGTCCCGAGCGTTTTGTTGAGAAATAGGCGCCATGCTCTTTTCCTACATTCTTAAAATGCCCTTTGCCATCATTCTCAAGCAATAGTGGATATTGAAGAACAAGTTCTTCTGCAGTTCCATCAGCCGCTACGATATCGAGGTCACCATCATTGTCATAATCAAAAAGCTGTGCTCCCCAGCTGCTTTTACCTGCCATGGCAGCAGCTAGACCGCTTTCCTCAGTAATATCCTCAAAGAGGCCATTTCCAAGATTGCGATAAAGAGCTCCATAATCAAGATCAGAAACCAGAATATCAATTAATCCGTCTCCATCAACATCACCAATTGACGCATGCATGGAACCTGTCCCTTCGCCATGGCTGTTTGCTGCCACACCGCTTTGTACGCCGACTTCCTTATAAATTCCATTGTCATTCCTGAAGAGAAAATTAAGCTGGTGGTCATTTGCCTGAAAGATATCAAGATCGCCATCATCATCATAGTCGAAAACTGTAAGCCCCATGCATTTTGAATCGGGGTAGAACAGGTTGTTTTTTTTAGTGACATCAATAAATTTTCCATCAGCTTGCTGCTCATATAACATTGATGCCTGGCCGTTATATTCCGAAGGGCTGGGCATTAAATCAGGGGTAGCCGGTGTAAAATAAGCTGGATTGAAGGCCAGGAAATTGCCTACCATTGCATCGAGTCTTCCATCGTGATTATAATCCCAGAAAGAGACACCAATACTCCACTTGGTAAAATTATTTAGCTTCTCAGGTCCGCTTAGTCCCAAAGACTTTGTAATATCTGTAAAGGTCCCATTACCATTGTTATGATAGAAAACATTCGGACCATAATTAAGAACATAAAGATCCTGGTAACCATCGTTATCGAGATCAATTGCCCCGGCAGCCATGCTCCATGTGTGGTGGCAGTCTACTCCGGCAGCTTTGGAGACTTCGGTAAAAGTGCCATTCCCATTGTTTTTATACAGATCGTTATGTGAATTTTCATACACTTTTCCATCAGGATCAGAGATACCTTCGAGATATGTTCCATTCATCATGTAAAGATCCATGAAGCCATCATTATTGTAATCAAAAACTGTAATTCCTGATCCACTGCTTTCTAGGATATTCTTATACGAGTTGTCTCCAAAGTTCAGTTTAAAAGTAATTCCGGCTTTTTTAGTAATGTCGGTGAATGTGACATTGTTTTTCTGAGCTGACGACTTAATAGTAAAGAACATTAACGCAAGAAAAAATGTAAATCCGATGAACTTTTTACTCATTATACAATTTAATTATTTATTCTCTCTTTTCTTAGTACTACTTTGGCTGGCGCGGATTTGCAAACCGTGCCTTTTATGGTTATGTTTCTGGCCCGGATTGCAAATCCGGGCCAGCTTGTGGAAATACAGGTTTTTTGATTGTTATTTTTTCAGCGCATTTCTAAAATCATCCGGTGTAACAACTCTGGTATTGTATTCCTTCAGATACTTCTGATGGTCAGCATCCTGTGGATATAAATCGGTCGCAGAAGGAGGATAGCTCTTCATGCCATGGAATGGAAGCGGTAAGACAGTGCTTCCAAGCGCTGTATTTATATCCCCGTCTTTTACCCATCCGATAGTATGGATAAGAAAATCTCTTTTCCATCCGGTTTTTAATCCGGGAAGTGCTTTTGCATCGAATATAATAGATGCTTCATCACCGGCGTTTGCAATAATATATTTATTATCCGATTCAGTGATGAGGGGCAGGACATTTCCATATCGTGTATAGTTGCCCGATAAATCGCGCCATTTTTTATTTTTATCGACCTTTGAATAGTCAAACCATTGAGGACCATAACGGCCTCCTTTTCTGAACATGTGTGAAAAGCCCCTGTAATGTAAATCAGCGGAGACCGGATTAAGTACAGTTGAAACAGCCGGGGAGTCTGAGATATTATTGGAAAAGAAGATATAATCCCAATAAATTTCCATATTGGTCCTGATTTTGATCCTATGATCATCAGACAGGTATTTTCCGGTAAGATCAGCAATCACGGTTTTATCTTTTCCCATTGGAAATCCCAGGTTCTCTATTACTGTTTCCCATTCTCCTTTGTTATTTATAACCTGAACATATGGACGGATCACCTGGAGATTATGGGACTGTGATAATGCAACATTAATACTGGCATCTGTAGGAAATATCCAGCCATTCAGAAACAGGAATAAATTTTTGTCATTACCTGCCTTACCCGGATCGAGAATGAGATCATGCATTTCAGTAACTCCCTGGTATTTATCGGGATTAAAATCAGCCAGGTATTTATCATCTTTTGCAGAGATAAAAGGAAGAACATTGTCTCCCCGGGAATCTGTTGCTGAAACTGGTAAGTGCTTTTCTTTAACCTGAATTTGCTTATTTCCGGGGAAGGGTGGTGGAGAAAATTGTTCAGGTACAAAAACGTCAACTGAATCGGGATGATCAACGGCAACAAGTTCTACTTTGTCGTAGTACATTGTTTCCCATAATTCTGATGTAAGTTGAATTGAATATAAGCCCTCTTTTGGTTTCAGTAAATCACCAGGAATTTTTATATAATCATCTGATGCATCAGGGAATGCATAAGCAGTATTTCCTCCCATGATACCCATTGGCATACCCAGTGCACTTCTCCACATTACATCTTTCACAAAAACAAAATCATTGCCATTCCATGTGAAGAGGAACGGGCATGAGCCTTTGAGTGTTTGTGCCTCAATAAGAGCCTGATCGGTGCCTGGTGAAAATATATTCTGTGGAACTCCATTTGTCCAGGTGATTCTAATCACATCGGCTTTTGCCCTGTTTCCCAACCCGAAATGGATACTGGGATCAGTAACTACCATTGACTGATAAAGATCTCCTGCCCGAACTTCCACTTTTGCACCGATACCAAAGTGATTATTCTTTGCACTTCCTGCTCTTAAGCCTACAAGCTTCATGGTTAAATAGTGATTGTTGCTGCCACCATCATTCCGCAGAAGAGTGATCCCGCCGTTGATACCGGAAATTATCACATCCAGATCACCATCGTCATTATAATCAAATAATGATATCTGGTTTCCTGATTTTGGTTCGTCGGGCAGCAATCGTGATACATCTTCAAAATTTCCTTTTCCATCGTTATGATACAGGAACACTCCCCGGCCGCCTTTTTCTTCAGATTCACCTGCAATAATAAGATCCTGGTAACCATCATTGTCGAAATCGAAGAACTTTGCATCATAAGCCTTTACATGCTGAAGGGCAGAGAACATTTCGTGTGATTTTTTTGCAGGTTCAAAAGTGCCGTTCCCTTTATTAAGATATAGTTCATTCTGTCCTCCATTAACCGAGGTCACAAAGAGGTCAAGAAATCCGTCATTATTGTAATCTCCCACTGCAACAGCACTTGATCCACCGGAGCTTTTCAGACCACTTTCTTCAGTAACATCTTTAAAGAAACCCTGCCGTTGATTTGAAAACAGGATATTTGTGGAATTCTTATTTACTGTATAGAGGTCGATGTCTCCATCATCATCAAAATCACCGAAAGCTGCTTCCTGACTATTATCATTTTTGCAGGATAATCCCATTTTTTCAGCCTGTTCCTGGAAAGTACCATCTCCATTATTCCTGAACATCAGATTTGAATTTGATCTGGTTTCGTATAAATCAAGATCTCCATCATGGTCCATATCGAAAAAGAGAGCTTTATTCCCCCCGGTCTTGCTGCCGACCTGTGCTTTGTCGGTAACATTTTCAAAAATTCCCTTGCCGGCATTTCTGTATAAGATATCACCACCTTCTTTCACTATATAAAGATCGAGAAAACCGTCGTTGTCATAATCAGCAAATGCAGCTGATGATTCCTTTCCGGAATGTTTTAGTCCGGCTACTTCCGCAACATCTTTAAACCTTCCCATTTCATTATTGAATAGCCAGTGTTTGTAGGTTCCGGAAGCCTGATCATAGCTTCCGACATAAAGGTCTATGTCGCCATCACTATCATAATCAGCTGCTTCAACATGTGTAGAGTATTTGAATTCACCATTTATATCTTCGGCATTAACAGGAACAATATTTAAACCGGCAGAAGCAGTTGCATCGGTGAATTTAATCACATCTAGGAGTGATTTATTATCACCCGACTGGGATACAGGCTGCTGATCATATGTTATGAGAGGAAAACCAATAAGTGATCCTCCGGGGCCTTTTAAATCCATTATACCCGCCTGATAAGGTGAAGTGACCTTAAGATAATTATGAAAAATAGTAAACTGAACGATAGCATCATCCTTATCACCTTTACGTAGCAAGGAGAGTGTTTTATTGAAATACTCAACAGCTTCTTTTGGAAACTCCGGAAATTGTTTATGTATCGTCTCCAGCTGAGCAATCGCTTTATCTGTTTCTCCGTCGCGGATATATATATCAGTAAGATTGAGTTGTGGAACAAGATTTTCGGGGGCTTTTTCAACCAGTTGAAGCAGGTATTTTTTTCTCTCATGCTGAGATTCCTCATCTGTCGCCGCCGCAAATAACTCTGTAAGATCATAGAGTATTTTAATATGGCCGGGAGCGAAGGCAAGAGCCTCTTTAAGTTCAGAGATAGCTTTGTCGCGTTCATCATTCATCTGGTAAACAGTTGCGAGCAGCAATCTTATATCCGGATCCTTTGCATCAATTTTTATTGCTTCTGCCAACTGTTTTTTTGCTTCAGGATATTTACCCATTCTCAGATATGTCAGGCCCAGGTTCGCATATCCGAGTTTCTCATTTGGCGCCAATTTGATAAATTTTAAAAATTCTTTTTCGGCTTCATCAAGTTTGAATTCCTCAAGATATGCAAGACCCATTGTCTGGGTTGTCATTAATTCAACTGATTT
>DCFT01000144.1:0-31618 GCA_002319885.1 Bacteroidales bacterium UBA1797 | reverse complement strand
TAATAATAAGATGTTATATTTTTTCATCAGGATTAAATTGTAATTAGCTTTAAAGTTCTTCCCCTGGTGCCACTTCGTGTTCTTACTTTGTGTTTAATTGAAATAATATTTACCACAAAGGTACACCAAGGTTTACACTGCAGTGCACAAAGAGCTGTTTTTATATATGGCATCAAAATTAAGAAATAAAAGGAACTTAAAACCTGTGTTTATCTTTCAACTGTAACAGGAACTCCATTTTTTATTTCTATTACCCCCGGAATACCAATTCGTTTTCCTTTATCATCGAATTGTATTTCACCAGTAACACCATCATAATGAATCTTTGATAAATAATTTTGGATTTTAACCCGATCAGTACCTGCATTTTTTATTGCCTCAATAAGCAGATTCATGCCGTCAAAAGAATACTCTGCTACAGGCCCCGGCAATATTCCATAATTTTTCTGATACTCTTTCCTGAAGATCAAATTCTTTGAACCCGACGGGTACGCAGACGAGATTATTACAACATTCTCATAATATTTCATATCAAGACCCGCTGTCTCATCGTCATCAAGAAGTGCCAATGTACCAAATACAGGCAGATTAATTTTCCGTTGATGCAGTTGCTGAATAATTCCAGCTGAAGCTGAAGGGGCTGTAAACATGATAATTCCTCCTGCATCAGATTTGCTGATCTGATCAAGTAACATGCCGAAATCCCCGATGGTATTATCGCAGAATAGTTGTAAGGGACTGTTTTTCCCTGCCAGTCTAGCCCGTTTAACGAAGTTTTCGAGCGCAAGTTTCGAATCATAACTGTTATCCGAAATGGCAACTGTTTTGTTAATTTTCCTTTTGTTGTAAATTTCTTCAATTAGCGCATCAGCCTGTGCCAGATCGTTTGGGACACAGCTGAAAAACCATGGTACAAAAGCTTCGGAAAGAGTAGGATCACCTGCCCAGGCAGATAAACAGATTATCCGGGTTTTGGTAGCAACCTGTTCAACGAGGTGAGCATTCCTACCGTCATGTGAACCCAATATTGCACATACATTTTCATCGAAGATCAGGCTGACTGCTTCTTTAGACCCTGTTCCCCATGGGCCTTCCATTGATCGTACTACTAACCGGAAAGGTTTGCCTTTATATCCTCCGCCGGCATTAGCTTTCAGAATTGCCATCTCAGCACCATTTTTTGCAGCGTGAGAGCTGTTATCCGGCACCAACAGTCCTATATTTATTGTATTGACATGTGCTTCAGTATTTTGTAATGTATACACGTCGGGCGCAACAGTGCCCGGTAATGCGATAATGAAGCATACCGGTAAAACCAATTTCTGTAAAATCATCGAATAATCCCAATCTAACTTTGTATATCAGAAGGTAAAGGAGATAAAATCTCTCTTCCGATTGCAAGAGATATTTTCTTCAGATCGGTCATTAATTGATTATATTCATGAAGATCAAGTGATTGATGTCCATCACACAGGGCTGTTTCAGGATTGTAATGTACTTCCATTATCAGACCATCCGCACCGCAGGCAATCGCGGCTTTTGCCATTGGAGGAACCATCCATCTCAGACCTGTTCCATGGCTCGGATCAACGATAACAGGAAGATGAGTGAGTCGTTTTAGCATTGGAACTGCACTCAGATCGAGTGTATTTCTTGTGGAAGTTTCAAATGTACGTATTCCGCGTTCACAAAGTATGACCTGTTCGTTTCCCTGATTCAGGATATATTCAGCTGCCAGTAAGAATTCCTCAATTGTTGACATCATTCCGCGTTTAAGCAGGATAGGCTTTCCTGACATTCCTGCTTCCTTCAGAAGAGGAAAGTTTTGCATATTTCTTGAACCAACCTGCAGTATATCAGTGTACGATGCCACCAGGTCAACCTGTCGTGTATCCATCACTTCCGTTACTATAGGTAATCCGGTTTCCGTCCTTACCTGGTCGAGCAGTTTTAATCCTTCTTCTCCAAGACCCTGAAAACTATAAGGGGAGGAGCGGGGTTTAAATGCTCCGCCTCTTAACATATTAGCCCCGGCTGTTTTTACTGACCTGGCAGTTTCAAACAATTGTTCCCTGCTTTCAACTGCACATGGTCCTGCTATAACAACAATTTCAGAACCGCCGATAAGTAATCCGTTAACATTCACGATAGTATTAGCCGGAGTTGTCTTACGACTCACTTTCGAGGGAGCTGAAAATCCCGAATTAACCGGATTACTACATTGATTTGTTTCCATCTTATTTTTTTCATTCAAATTAATATCCAGTATTACTGGTATGTTTCTCAATGTCTTTGGGTGGCGGAGCCATTGAAAATAAGAATTTGCCATTACGGACTTCAGCCATGTAGATATCTCCAATGTCATTCCAGCTTGCATCCAATACTATCTTACCAGTAATTCCCTGATAACCCTGAAAAGTTTTTAAATCTGTGAGCACATCACGGATCTTTACACGGTTGAGACCCGCTTTTTTGATAGCGGCTATTATAATGTTCATACCATCATAAGCATGAGCTGCAAATGTTTCAGGTTCCGTTCCGTATTTTTTGAAATAATTGTTTTGAAATGCCTTTAATTGAGGAATATCGGCATCGGGATTATACTGACAAGTAGTGACGACTCCGTCGGCTTCATTTCCTGCAATTTTGAGAAACTCACCCGAAACCATTCTGCTTGAACCATAGACAGGGAGTTTAATTCCCATCTGACGCATCTGTTGTAATATGAGTGCAGATTCTTTGGCATTTCCCCATATTAGAACCGCATCAGGTGAGGTTACAATAATTCTCTCAAGCTGTGTTTTAAAATCTGTTTCTCCATCGTTGAAACGTTCTTCCATAACCATTGGATGACCTACACGTGTCGCAGTTTCTGAGAATATTTTGATACCCACTCTTCCATAGCGGCCGTTTGTTCTGATCACGGCAACCCTGGAATGGCCATCTTTCTTATATATACGGTCAACCAATGCGTAGCTGCTCTGCCTGTCATCACTGATGACACGAACTACCCATGGTATTGCTGTTTCTGTAAAAGTAGGATCAGTATCACCTGTATTTACCATTGGGATCTCCAGCTTAAGAGTCGCTCTGATAGCAACATGAGAAACAATATCATCGATTGAACCCAGCCAGGCCCATACCTTTTCATCATCCATTTTCACTACTTCATTGGCAGCTGCACCCCATAATCCGACATCGTTATGTATCATAAGCTTAAAGGGAATTCCATTATATCCTCCTTTTTTGTTGGCCTCTTCTATTGCAAGGCTGGCTCCCTGCAACATTTGTGTTCCAAGTGACAAAATCTGCGAACCTTCCAGTGGTCCCAGAAAACCTATTCTGATCTCCTTAAGATCTTTCGGAGCAGGTATCTCACGACCTGCGCCATAAAACAACTGAGGGTCGACAAAAAAGTACTTGTACGCTTTGACAAACCTGTCAAAAGGCAATATTTCATCAGGCGCTTTGCCATAGTTTGCATCTTTATCCTGTCCATTTGTCTTCAGGAAAGGACTCATCAAGAAAAGGATAAAAGTTGCTATTAGCCAATGTTTTGCTTTCATGACCATATTTTTAATTTGATTTACATATTGCATACACTTCAATTTCAACAAGCAGAGTTTCCCAGCATAGCCGTGCCTGGATGCCTGTGCTTGCCGGCAGAGGATCAAGATTCAGCCAGCTATAAAAGGTTGTCCGGATTTTGTTAAATTCTTCATAATCCCTTTCAATATCCCTCAGATAATTTGTTGTTCTTACTACATCGTGCCATGACATTCCTTCAGCAGCCAGAAGATTGGTAATATTGAGGTAAGTTCTCCAAAGCTGTGCTTTAAAGTCACCTATGTGCTCGGCTTTGCCTTCTTCATTCACACTGGCCGTTCCTGATATGAGTAAAACTTTATGACCACCAAAATCAAGTCGCAGTGCTCTTGAAAAGGATGAGGGTTTTTTATAATCATATGCTTCGTTGATTACATGGGGAGCGTGGGTCACATGCTTTTCAATTGGAGGCCGCTTATCATGCAATGAGGGATAAACAGACCGGGTAATCTTATTTTCATCAGATAAAATACCGAGTTTTTTCATTTCTTCACGTTCTCCATTGGTAAGTTTTGACAGATCTATCAATAACTTTTTTTCCTCCATTATTTCAGCAATTTCCATTATTTCAACCTTTTTTAATTATAACTCTTCAACTATTTCAGCAACTCTCCGCGGCTGACTCCATTTTCGGTAGCAACCCAAAGAAAATCTTTATCAGCATCCACCCCAATTGTAAAATTATGACCGATTGAAGGGGATAATGGCATTTCTCTGGTAATCTTATTCATTGTGCTGTCGTCATTTCGTCCATAATTTTTTATGATAGCTTTTCCGTTACTGCTATTGTCAAATTTCTTGTAAGTAACCCAGTTTTTGCCATCCGTACTGCTCAATCCGTTATCACTGCAGATGAATACTACCTGCCCTTTTGCCCTGATAAAATTGATAAAATTACTGGCCAGACCACTATTAGTATCGAAATATCCTTTCCAGTGTGTTCCGTCATAACTACTTAATCCAAAGTATGTTGATACCCATAAAATGCCGTCTGACCATGAAGTTGCAGTTGTTATATCATGAACGACACCATCATCAGGAAGCAGATCAATTTCCATTTCACCATCAGGATCGGTATAATCTTTGAACTGTTTTGTTTTTAATGTATATTCAATAACACCGCCTCCCCATGCTGCTATAAAGACTTTCCCATCACCGGCCGAAACTCCATATGTCCATGGTTCATGCATAGGAGCATTCTTTTCAGTGAATATTTCCCATTCCTTTGTATAGGTATCATAATGACCAGCGCCTCCTCCTGTGGCAGTCCATACATCTTTCCCATCGCAGATAACGCAATAAACCAGATCATTTGGAAGACCGCTGTCAAACTGAGTAAAATTTTCAAATTTTCCACCGGAAAAACGACTTAATCCCCCTAAAGTTCCTATCCAGACATCGCCGGTTTCTTTACTGACATCTATTGCAAGCACTCCGTTATGAGGCAGGCCATCCTTTGTAGTATAAGTTTTCCATTTTCCGTCTTCGTAAACTGAGAGGCCATCGTGTGTGCCAACCCATACACGTTTCCCGTCTATACGAACGGCATAAGCATGATCGGAAGGTAAGCCATCCTTTGTTGTGAATGTGCGCCAATGACCATAAACAGGCATCTGTTCTGCATTTGTTTTAATGTCTGTTTTTGTGGAGCCTTTTGACGGTAAACCGGTATAAACTGAATTCAGGCCCGGAGCAGGTTTCACTATTAAGATAAATCCCAGAGAACAGGCACTTAATATGATTACACAGACTGTAGCCCAGATTAAGTAATTTCTTTGTGTTGTCTTTCTCATGATTTTAGGTCTAATTAGAATTATTTTTACCTTGGTATTTCTTTGATTCTCTTTTTTCGTATTCCGGCGACCTGAGTGATTTCAAATATGCAACCAGATCATTCAGCTGATTTTTTGACATATCGCCAACAAGTCCATGTTTATCATCCTTGCCATATTTTGTCCATATCTCCTCTAAAGTAACAGCACGCCCGTCGTGCAGGTATGGCGGAGAAGCATATATATTATCTAAATGAGGAGTATCAAATAAGATAGAATCGTCGGTTTTGGCAAGTGTACTGACATATGCCATTTTTTTGTCGGTATAATGTGGAAATGGATGGCATGTTATGCAACGGTTATTTTCCGGGATTACCTTTCCATAGTTGTCAACTGATCGTTCAAAAATAGCTTTACCCCTTTCCTGCGCCTCAGTAAGTTCACCATTCGGATTATACATAAGATTTGGCGGACTTTGGATACCTGTAAGGATATAGGCAACAAGAGCATCAAGATCCTTATAACTAAATGTTTCTGTTCTTGTAAGATAAGTAGAGAAACGCATACCGTCCTGTTTGTAAACAGTAAGATTAGTACCCGACCATTTATATGGAGGTGTTTCGCTTATGTCTCTCAAAGTCATCGTATTGGTGACGTTTCGCCCCATATCCTTACCCGACATATTATATACCAGACCATCCTCATGCATATCTGGATGACAGGTATAACAACAGTACTGATTCTGAAAAGTGTGCCCGGCGTTATTAAAAAGACGGCGACCCTGACGTGCCACAGTTATTCTTTTAGGTCCTCCGAGATCGATAGACGAAACTGTCTCTAACGTTTCGGTATTTATAACAGCTATTTTATCTTCAAGTGTTTCAGCTACATACAGCCTCTTGCCGTCGGGCGAAAGAGCCAGGCCTTTAGGATTTGCACCTGTGTGAATACGCTTGATAATATATTGGCTGCTTGCTCCAAGATTATCTGAATATGAATTCAGCTGATCAGGAGAAGCCTTTGAGATCAAAGCCCTCACTGAGTCTATATCGATAACCGAAATACGGTCGGCGCCCGAACTTGATTCAAAAGCTTTTTTACCATCGGGTGTAATAACAATATCAAAAGGGTCTGAATAATAAGCATTTGGCTCGTCGAGTAATAACTGGATTATCCTGCCATTGTTTTTTCTGTCAATTATTCCGAATCCATGAGTCATCATCCAACCCTGCTCAACCTGGATCGATGGAATGAGGTTTTTTGGGCGGATCAATGTCACAAAACCTAAATCTCCTGTGGGTGTAAACGCAACATTTTCCATCATATAAGCCGATTCCATATTTTTATATTCACTGACTCGCTTTGTACTGTCATTTATTATAGTAAGCTCGCTTACAACAGGTTCACCGTAAGGAACAATGTTTGAACGCCGGCTTGTCACGTAGAGTACTTTTCCATCGGGGGATAATTTTATTCCTGTAGGATTATTTCCTGCAGGCAGCCTTTTTGTTTCTGCACCGGTACTCAGGTCAATTACTGAAATATCCGATGAATAAGAATTGACAACATAAAGCGAATGACCGTCTGAGCTGAGAGAAAGCCCGGCCGGACCATTTCCTGTTTTAAGCGTGTCTACAACCTTTGAATTTATTAAATCTATAACAGATACATTATCTGACCATTGATTACTGACGTATGCCATCGTTCCGTCCTTGCTTAGAATTACTGAATGTGGTTGATTTCCAACACTTATCTTATTAACCACTTTCAGTTTTTCATCGTCTACTACCAGAAGGGCTTTGCCTTCCTGGGCAACTACATACAGACGTTTGCCGTCAGCAGAGATGGTCAGATTAAATGGAGACAGATAGTCAGCATTGATTAGTTTTGAAATAATACCTGTTTTCTGAGTATAGAGATGACATGAAGTACATAATAGTGGATGGTCGGTTGTTGCTGTTTTGGCATTAACATGTTCCCTGGCCATTTTGCGTCCTGGAAAATAAACCAGCAAACTTAAAGTAAGAATAATTCCGAAAAGCCGGATTAATTTTTGTGATCTTTTCATAACTACTCAGTGTCAATCATTTTTTCTTTAATCTTCTTTATATGAACAGGGACACCTATCGGAGATTTCTTAACTGCCAGAGGAATTCTGTTTTCAGGGACAAGCTCCTGATTTTCGTGGCAACCAACACATCCCCTACGTTCATTAGGACGTAACCATATCCAGTTGCACGTTTGTAAAACATTTCCACTATTATCCAGAGAACGTAGCCTGAAGGGCGTATCAGCCAACACTCTCAGATAAAACGATCCATCCTCTTCCGGCTGAAAAACCCCCAGTGAAGAATCAATGCCAACAATTTCTATATTGCTGACCTTTGGAAATACCAGCGATCTGACTGATAATTTCGGGTCGTGCAGGTTAATGTCCTGGCAGACAATCAGTCCGGTTTTAATATCCATGTGCACTTCACTTGGCAGTTTTTTTGGTCTTGTATGTTTCCATACTTCAACAGCTTCAAGTACATCAAAGTCATTAGTATTATATATTTCTTTGCCAAGAGTCTTTGTCTCAGGATCAAATTCATAAAGAGAATAAGGCTCTGTCTCAGATTTCCGATATGATACAAGCAGTTTACCTGAATGACAGGGATAAACAGAATGGAAATCTCCTTTGGTATCAGATGTGAGATTAACTTTTGAATGCAAAGGCCGGTTATAGCTTACAGAAATAATATTTCCGGTTTCAGGACCGGAAGCGTCCGATTCTATAAATACGACCCTGCCATCGGCAGTTTCAAGGCCTTGCCCGGATAAGATAGAGCCTTCCTTATCTTGGTAAAATAATTCTGTTTTGGTACCATCGGGCCGGAAAATAATATACTCGGGATGTCCATTATCAGGATAAACCTGTCTGTCAATTGTCAAAACCCGTCCGTCGCTTAAAACGTTTGAGGCAAAATAGGTATGAGGATTAAAAGTGATACGTTGCTGGTCACTGCCATCCATATTACAGGTATACAGAGAATGGCCGCCTTTCAATTTGTCATTTGCGGAAAATTTACTGTAAACCATACGGCCGAGGGGTAAATAGGCAGGATCAGTGCAATTTTCCTTAGATGAGGTTACTTGTATGGTTTTCCGGTTTGAAAGATTCATCTCCCATATCTGCCATGGATCAGTCTGTTTCTGTTGTGCACAGAAAAGCATGTGTTTTCCATCGTAAGAAATTTGTGGAGATCTTGCAGAATAATAATCAGAAGTAAGAATCTTAATTGATCTGTCAGGTTTCGCAGGATCCAGTTCAACGATCTGTGCCTGTGGTAAATATCTCCAGTGATCTCCTGTGATATAATTTGCATTCTCCGTTTTTTCCTTCGTCCGGGTAATAATTATCATTCCATCCATTGACTTTTCCTTGCAGGATGAAAAAAAGAATCCCGAAGAGCCAAAAGCCATTAACAGTAAGAAAATTATGGTTGCTCTTTTTCTATACATTGAAATGTTGTTTTAAGGTTCTTTGACAGTAAGAATCTGATTTATTTTAATATTCTCCAGGACCTGCACTTTTCCTGAAGGCCATTTTATCTCTATTTTATCAACAATAGTATCTTTTGCCAGTCCAAAATGTACTCTGGGATCATTCTGTGAGAGGTAACCCGTAGTGCTTATTCTTTGCGCTGTCTGGCTTTTCCCTTCTGAAGTTAACTTTATTCTGGCGCCTATTCCGTCTCTGTTACTGGTTGTCCCAATAAGATTTAGTGTTATCCAGTTGTTCTGATTCCCTTTATTATTTCTGAGAAACGATCCCCTGTCATTAAGGTTTACAATGTAAGCATCAATATCACCATCATTATCATAATCACCGAAACAGGAGCCACGTCCGACATATTTTTCCTTGAAGTAGCTACCCAGGTCCCATGAGACATCTTTGAATTTTCCTCCACCCATATTTTCAAATACCTGATCTTCCTGTCCATAAAGATGTTTCAGAGCTCCGTTGCTTTTATATATATCAATGAGCCCGTCATTATTATAATCAAAAAAAGATGTGGACCAACCTACGAATTGCCCTGCCGGCATAGCAATACCGGCCGGATAGGATTTATCACTGAAGATACCGTTTCCCATGTTTTCAAAAAGAGAACAGTATTTATCATCTGAAACAAACATATCGAGTAACCCGTCGCCATTAAAATCAGCAAAATCGACCGACATGCTCACTGTTGATTCCCCTGACTGGCTGAATGCCGTACCCGACATTGTCCCCCTGTCAGTGAAGCTCTTTCCTGCGTCATTATGCCAGAGATAATTTAAAGTATGGTCGTTGGCTACATAAATATCCATAAATCCATCATCGTCGTAGTCAGCAGCACCCACGCCCATAGCTCTTCCGTCCTTATCTGTAATTCCCATTGCACTAGTGACATCGCTGAAAGTGCCGTCACCGTTGTTATGATAAAGCACATCAGGTTGGGCGTCATAGGCTAATGGTGCCGGGAAACCGTCAGGAGCATAAAAATACTTGTAGTTAGGATCAAAATTCAGGTAATTACCAACGTAAAGATCAAGAAACCCATCGTTATCATAATCCAGCCAGACGGCTCCTGTACTGAAATCAGTTTCTTTTCCACCTACACCGGCACGACTGGTAACATCAGTGAATGTACCGTTACCGTTATTTTTGTAAAGGACATTTGTTCCATAATTGCTTACATATAGATCGGGATAACCGTCATTATTGTAGTCACCTACTGTTACTCCCATGCTATACCATGGTCCGCCGACTCCGGCTTTTTTTGTTACGTCTTCAAAAGTTCCATCTCCGCGATTATGATAGAGGTGATTCTCAGGCATCACATCAGGTTTCTCATCACTGCTCAGGCCTTTTACCCAGGTCCCGCTACAAACGTATAAGTCAATAAATCCATCCTGATCATAATCGAGAAAAGCAGCACCGGCACCACTTGATTCAACAATGTTAGATAATTCTTTGTCGCCAATAGAGTGAATAAAATCTATACCGATCTCTTTTCCGATCTCCTGAAAATAATCAGCATTTGCAGCAGGGACGGTTGCGGATGGATGGTTTTTTGATCCGGAAGATTTATTATTTGACTGGCATGAGGAAATGAAAAGGAAAAAAATGAAAAGCACTGCAGATACAGTAAATTCATCTGAGTTGCTGTATGACTTCTTTTTTATGGACATTGGTCAGGTTATCTATTATTAATTAATATTGCCTTTTATTTTTTTAAGTAATTTTGTTAAGGCAGCCGAATACTAAAAAGGCCGTAAATATAATAATTTTCATATATTCAAAGCCTGAAAGACCATCATACAGTATCAATCTTTTATACTGTAATCATTAATAAAAGAGTTTCATTAAACTCCTTTAAGATCTTTCTTTTAATGAACCGGCAGATCAACTACCTCATTTAACCCCTAAAACTAACCTAAACAATACTAACCTATAACCCTAAAAACGAATCCTGACTATGCAAATAATACAGGATATTAATAAACCCTACCTTAGATTGTAAGTTTTACAATGATACAGTAACCCTATTAAATGCAGGTTAAAAAAAAATTAAAAAAGGATTAAAATTTTGCCTCCGGGTCGCTTAACCGTTATGGGGCTGCAAGAAAGGCTGAAAAGGACTTATTCAATAACCACACTGAGTGTGTTATAGATTGAATTGAGCTCTGACGCATGAAATATTATGAAACATTCGGCAACAATACTGTTACTACCGTACCTTTACCAATTTTGGAGGAGATTTCAATAGTCCCGTTATGATTCTTAATTATTTGATTAACAAGTGGTAGTCCTATGCCAGTGCCTGAAATGGCTATTGTATTCGACCCACGGTAGAAAGGCTCAAAAACCTTCTTGATATCCTCCTCAGCAATTCCAATACCTCTGTCTTTAAAAATAATCTCAATTGATTTTTCAACATGACGGAATTGAATATCAACCGTATGTTCATCAGAGTATTTGCATGCATTATCAATAAGATTCGAGACTGCCACCTTAAGCAAAGATTCATCTCCTACAACAATCATCTGATCCGAATCTGTCAATGAATTATCAATTGAAATATTAATATGATAATCGTTGTTGAATCTTTTTATCTCTTCCTGTGACTGCCAGAGAATTTCATCAATGCGAATTTTTTTGTTAAAACTCATCGGGCCCTCGGCGCTTGTGCGGGCGATAAGCAGTAACCTGTTTGACAGGTTAATAAGTGATTTAATATCATCCAGCACCGATCCCAGAGCTGCCTTATATTCTGTGGTTGAGCGGTCTTTCATCATCAGCACCTCAAGTTGGCCGTTTATTGATGTAAGAGGCGTTCTTAGTTCATGTGACGCATTCGCAATAAAATTTTTTTGCATCGAAAAAGCTGTTTCCAGACGTTCAAGCATCCTGTTAAAAGTTATTGCGAGTCTGCCGATCTCATCAGTACCATTTCCTTCAAAAACTCTTAAATTAAGACTGGTTATTGATATGTCTTCCACCTTATTTACAACATCCGATATAGGTTTAAGAGCCCTTCCTGAATAGAACCATCCGGCAATAAAAAATAAAAAGAGACTTACCATGCAGACAAATATTAAGATGACCTCCAGATTCTTAAGACGCATTGCACCCTCAGTGTCAGTTCCTGCTGCGAGAACAACAAAACGGTCATAATTTGTGTAAAATAATGTACCAATTACTTCATACGGAGGCTGTTTATATGTTACTATATATCCCTGTCTCACTCTATCTAACACATAATTCCTGATTTCTATCTCCTTATTATCGTCTGAAGTGTAAACAATATCGTTATTAAAATTTATAATAATAATTTTTTCGTTTTTCAGGTTAACAGGACTTTTTTTTTCTATTCCGAGGACACGGTCTGCCTCAACTTTGGAAGTATTAAACAGCAGGTTTGCCGTGCTTCTGGCATTATTCCAGAGAAGTTTATAAAAGTCACCCTTTCTCTGACTTGCTGAAGAGAAATAAATTGCAACTGAGGCAATTATCATTATTACCCCCCCCAAAAGGAGAAACTGTAACGCTAACCTTGTCCTTATCTGCATTCTAAAATTCTCCAAAAATATAGCCAAATCCAACCCTGGTATGGATCAGCTTTTTATCATAGTCTTTATCGATCTTCTTTCTCAGGAAATTAACATAAACATCAACAACATTAGTACCTGAATCAAACTTGATATCCCAGACCTTTTCAGCAATGTCAACACGCGACAAAACCCTTCCACTGTTCCTCATGAAGTACTCCAGCAAAGAGAATTCCTTGGCAGTCAGATCAATATATGTAACTCCCCTCCTGGCAACTTTCCTCCCCAGGTCCAGTTCGAGATCATCTACAACAAGAATATTTACAAGTTCTGGTGACGGATCGGGTTTTCTTACTAATACCTTGACTCTGGCAAGAAGTTCCCTGAATTCAAAAGGTTTCACCAGGTAATCGTTCGCACCGGCCTCAAATCCAATAATTTTATCATCGGTTGTACCCAAAGCAGTAAGCATCAGTACGGGAATGTTGGAATTTAACATTTTTAGTTTTTTACACAATTCCAGACCGCTTATTCCCGGAATAATTATATCGAGTATAAAAAGGTCATACCTGTAATGCTGGGCGAGTTTCTCAGCTGCAAGACCATCATTGGCTATCTCTGCCTCATAAGAGTTCTCCTCGAGACCCTTCTTTATGAATGATGCTACTTTTCGTTCATCTTCAACAATCAATATCTTCATTGATTTCAGTTAAAATATATCTATACCTTTTATATTATATATACTGATGTTTTATTCGTCAGCGCGAAAATTCTGACTTTTTCTGTTAAGATTATATTAGTTAGGCAAATATACATTATTTGCATTCAAATGCAGTTAAGGTTATTGAAAAGTCAACCTTTCCACTCTCCAAAACCCAGGTAACTGTCATTCTGAGTGGTACGAAGAATCTCATTTTGATTTTACAAATTATTTGGTCAACAGTGATAATTTTTAATTAGCCTGATATTGTCTATGTTCGATATTTATATTTCTCAGGATAAAAAATCCAGTATTTTTATTTGGTTTGTGTCTAAATAGTATGAAGTATCACTCGATTGCGGATATACTTAGGAATTGTATAATATTTAAAGACAATCTTTTGAATGTGGTTAGTATTTTTTTTGAACCTGGTAAGAATAAAAAAAGAGAACAGGATATTGTTATTGTTATTTTTATTTCTACCTTCGCTATCCGTGAACCTATCACCTATCGATGAACATCATTTATTCTTTTTTATTATTATAAACCCTTTTAACTAACATGTTTAAAAAACGACTGACTATGCAAATTTCTACCAATGTACGGCGCATTGCGCTGTTTTTTCTAAGCATGGTGCTTTCTTCGGGCATTCTTTTTGCTCAGGAGAAAACCATTACCGGGAAGGTCACTGCACAAGGTGAAGGACCTTTGGCCGGGGTAAACGTTACGGTTCAGGGCACCACAATCGGAGCTATCACTGACGTGAACGGTGCCTACACTCTCAAAGTGCCAGGGTCGGCTTCTGTTATTGTCTTTTCATTTGTTGGTTATACGACCAAAACTGCGGTTGTAGGAACACAGAATGTTATCGACATGGTTCTTCAATCTGATGTATCAACACTCAGTGAGGTTGTTGTAACAGGTTACACAACTCAGAGGAGAAAGGACCTGACCGGTTCTGTCGGAGTTGTCGGAACAGAAAAACTTACTGCATTACCAACCGGAAACGTCAGTAATGCTTTGCAGGGAGAAACATCCGGTATAACAGTTATCGGAAATGGTCAACCTGGCGAAACTTCAAAAGTAAGAATCAGGGGATTCAGTTCATTTGAAAACAACGACCCTCTTTACATTGTTGACGGTGTTCCAACTCAGGACATTGCTTCGATGAACCCGAATGATGTTGAATCACTTTCCGTACTTAAAGACGCAGGAGCTGCTTCTATTTATGGTTCAAGAGCATCAAACGGTGTTATTATTATTACTACGAAAAAGGGTGCAAAAGGTACAAAAGTAACTTACAGCATGCAGATCGGTACACAGGACCCGGGTAATGGACCTACAAACCTGTTGAATACTCAGGAATATGCCAATCTTTCATGGCTGGTAAATAAAAATGATAACGTATCACCTTATGTACTTGATTCAGACGGTAATCCTACAGCAGACAAGATTTACAATGCTGTTTACGGCTGGGTTGGAAATCCTGAACCAACACTCCCTTCATGGGCTGCAAATACGAACTGGTACAAAGCAATCACCAGGTCTGCTATCATGCAGAATCACGACCTTACCTTATCAGGTGGCAGCGATAATGCTAAATTTTTTGCAGGTATTGGTGTTCGCAAGCAGGATGGTATTGTAATATACACGAATTCTGATAAATATACCATGCGTTTCAATTCGGAATTCTCTTTCCTTAACAACCATGTAAAAATAGGAGAGAATGTCACTGCCGAATACAGGACAAATCTTGGAGTATCAAACCTTGGCGAGGGTAGCCCTATATCAATGGGTGCTTACAGGGAACAATCTATTATTCCTGTTAAATGGACAGGGGAAGATTTTGTTGGTTTATCACATACATATAAAGCCGGTGACTGGGGTGGAACAGGAATTTCAGCCGGTTTAGGAAACGCTACAAACCCGGTTGCCACTTTAACAAGAAACAGAGACAATAAATATTGGGACGCACGGGCAATTGGAAGTACCTATCTTGAAATAAAAATCCTTCAGGGTTTAAGTTTCAAATCCCTTATCGGAGGTACATTCAGCACAGGATATGGACAAGGCTACACCTATGCAACTTATGAAAACTCTGAAAACACCGGATCTAACAGTTTACAGGAAAATTCATACTTTGGCAGCGACTGGAACTGGACGAATACTCTTACGTTAGATAAGACCTTCGGTCAGAATAAACTCCTTGTAGTTGCAGGATATGAAGCTGTAAAATATGGTTTGGGACGTAACATGGATGCAAGCCGTGGAGGATACTTCACAGATGATCCTAACTATCGTACATTAAGCAATGGAGCCAAAATTCAGACAGCTAATTCGCACTTTGGACCTACCGCTTTTCTTGGATATGATGAATCTGCTACAACTCTGTTATCACAATTTGCAAGAGTTGATTATTCTCTGATGGACAGATATATGTTCAGTGCCACAATACGCCGCGATGGTTCTTCAAGGTTTGGTAGTGCAAACCGTTATGGAGTGTTCCCATCGTTTTCAGCAGCATGGCGTATCAGCGAGGAAGAATTTTTCAAAGGGATCAGCTTTATCAACGACTTAAAAATCAGGGGTTCATATGGTACAATGGGTAACCAGCTTGCCGTTTCTCCGATGAACCAGTACATTGCTTACGGTGGATCTCCTTCTACTACTTTTTATGATATTAATGGTACTTCTACCAGTTCAGTACAGGGATTTGCCCAGACACGTATCGCAAATGTTGACGCCAAGTGGGAAACCAACGTCACTACAGATATCGGGTTTGATGCAACTATCCTGAACAATAAAATTGGAATTAAAGTTGACTTGTACGACAAGAAAACAAAAGACCTCCTGTTTGCTCCTGAATACCCGGGTGCAGATGGCGCAGCTTCAGTTCCTTATGTGAATATTGCAGCTATGACAAATAAAGGGATCGATGCTGATTTGTCATTCAGAAATAAATGGGGTGATTTTGGTTTTGACGGAAGCTTCGTTCTTTCAATCGTTAGAAATAACATTGACAAACTTGCTGAAGGAGTTAACTTCTTTGATCAGGGTGGTGGTACAACCAGAATAGGATCCAACAACAGGAACCAGGTCGGACATCCGATGTCAGCATTTTTCGGTTATAAAGTTATTGGTCTCTTCCAGAGCACTGCTGATGTTACAGATTCTCCAACACAAGATGGAGCCGCTCCGGGGTTCTTTAAATATCAGGATACAAATAAGGATGGTGCAATCACTTCTGATGACAGAACTTTTATTGGTAATCCTAACCCAAAATTCACTTATGGAGTTAACCTGGCATTTACCTATAAGAACTTTGATCTTTCTGCCTTCATTTATGGTACACAGGGTAATGATATCTTTAACTCAAACAGATACTTTACCGATTTCTGGCCATCTTTCCAGGGACAAAAAAGCAAGGACCTTCTTTATAACAGCTGGACACCTACAAATACAGGAGCAACTACTCCAATGGCATCCAATACATCCAACTTCTCAACAAATACAGTACCTAACAGCTATTATATAGAGAAGGGATCATATCTGAGAATGAAGAGTCTGGAGATTGGCTATACGATTCCTGAAAGTGTAATGAGTAAGATTAAACTCTCATCTCTAAGAGTTTATGTACAGGGTCTGAATCTTTTCACGATTACAAAATACTCGGGACTTGATCCAGAACTTGGTGGTGACGACAGAGCTTTCGGATCCGATACTGGTAACTACCCACTTGTCAGGACCTATGTTTTCGGACTCAACCTTAATTTTTAATTTTTTAATATTGTTGTGATATGAAAAGAAAGTATATAATATTTATATTCTTAGTTGCAGTGCTCGGAACATGGGGTTCGTGCAAGAGTGATTTTCTAACTGTTGCTCCGACAGGTACTTTGACCGCTGTAGATATGCAAACAGTGGCAGGTCTCGATGGCCTTTTGGTCGGAGCCTATTCTATGATTGATGGTGTGTCGTCAAATACCAGCCCTGATGGTTGGGAATCAACATCCAGCAACTGGGTATTCGGTTCTATCAGAGCTATGGAAGCTAACAAAGGAACAGATGGAGGTGATCAACCTGACATCAACCCTATTCAGACATTCTCTGAAACACCTACAAATCCTTACCTGAATTACAAATGGAGAGAGGTATATGAGGCAATTTACAGATGTAATACTCTTATAACTTTTGCAAATAAATCATTAGCTGCCGGCACAATTACACAGGCACAGAATGACACCTATGTTCAGCAGGCTAAAGTTCTTCGTGGCTGGTATCATTTTGAGGCATGGAGAATGTGGGGAAAAATTCCTTATATTGATGAAACAGTCGTAGATCCTGGTTCAGTAGAAAATTCAGCTGACAATGGTCCGAAAATTATCGCTGATCTTCAGGTTGGATTAAATCTGCCGATCAATATGGGCGCAATTGGTAAATTCAATAAAACAGTTTCTGAAGTACTTGTTGCAAAAGCTTTGATGCAGATAAATCATGACTATGCAGGCGCATTAACTCTTCTTGAGGATGTTGTATTAGCAGGTAAAAAACCTAATGGCGCTGATATCGGACTTGCTCCGACTTTTGGTGAGATTTTTAATGCTGCTAACCGTAATGATATCGAATCTGTTTATACAGTTCAGACATCTGTAAATGATGGTTCAGGTGCGTGGAATGCAGGAGCCGGTGAAGTATTGAACTTCCCATACAAGGGCGGTGGTTCACCAGGTGGTTGCTGCGGATTCTTCGATCCGACCCAGGAGTTTGTAAATTCATTTGATGTTGATGCAAACGGGCTTCCAATGTTAGATTTTACATATAACTCATCAGCAAATCAGAATCTCCGTGACTATGGTGTGGCAGGTGGCGATCCATGGGATGCTACGAAAACTTATTCAAAAAACCAGGGTTGTACTGCTTACGCACCCGGAGCTCCTTTTCAGGATTTAGGATATGTATCGCTTTCCGACAAAAATACAGGCAATGACCCATTGACAAGCCCGACTTTCTGGGTAAAAAGATGGACAGAAGACAATTCAAAAGTTGTTGACCCTCGTCTTGACTGGTCAGTTGGAAGAAGAGGTATTCCATATTGGGATTGGGGAGTACATACCGGTTCAGACTGGATCCGCGACCAGACTTATTCAGGTCCATACAGTCCTAAGAAACAGGTTTACAAAAAATCTCAGGAAGGTTCTCTTACAAGTACAGATAGCTGGACTTCAGGATATACCGCAAACGGTTACCGTATGATACGTTATGCAGATGTTCTTCTTATGATTGCAGAATGTCAGATTGAAGGCAGTCCTATGGATCTGGCCGGAGCTCTTGACAATATTAATCAGATTAGGAACAGAGCAGCTAATCCTGCTGGCTATGTATATGAATCAGACGGTACAACACCTGCCGCTACATATATGGTAAAACCTTATCCTTCATTCGCTGATAAAACTTATGCTGAAAAAGCTTTGTTTATGGAGAGAAAACTTGAACTCGGACAGGAAGGACACAGATGGTTTGACCTGAACAGATGGGGAACTACACAAACCGAACTGACAAGAATTCTTAATTATGAGAAAACTATGCCATGGGGAGCTAATCTCTATGGAAATGCAACAGTTGGCGCAAGTGTTGTCAAATATCCTATTCCACAACGTCAGATCGACCTTAGCAATGGGAAACTAACCCAGAACTAACATTTTTTAATTATTAAATTATTATAAAGTGGACTACCTGTTTTGGTAGTCCACTTTTTTTATATTTTTACAAAGTCAGAAAATTCTGGTCTTAATTATTACTTTATTCTATGAGAAAATATTTGTTGATTCTCTGTGTTGTATTATTATATTCCTGTTCAAAATCCACAAAGTTCCAACTTTTAAGTTCCAGTCAGACCGGCATTGATTTCCGGAATACTGTTACTGAGACAGACAGTTTTAATGTGATGAAGTACGAATACATCTATAATGGCGCCGGAGTTGGTGTTGCAGATTTAAATAACGACGGACTTCAGGATCTTATTTTTGCCGGTAATCAGGTCTCTCCTAAAGTTTATCTTAATCTTGGAAATTTTAAATTTAAAGACATTACCTCTGATTTTGAGGGACTTACAAACAACCAGTGGTATAGCAGTGTTTCCATTGTGGATATAAATAATGATGGATGGCCCGATGTTTATTTAACATCCACAAAAAGTAACGATCCTGAAAAACGCAAAAACAGATTATGGATCAACAACGGATCAAAAAATGGTGCTGATCCTACATTTACAGAGATGGCAGAAAAGTACGGAATTGCTGATACAGGTTATGCCACCAACGCAACATTTTTTGATTACGACCGTGACGGATACCTTGATCTCTACATATTAAATAATACGGAAACTCAAAGGGCGATGGCTACTTATCATCATAGAGTTATTGATGGGAGCGCATCGAACAACGACAGACTTTATCATAATAATGGTGATGGTACTTTTACTGATGTTACAATCAAGGCAGGAATTGTTTATGAAGGATACGGCCTGGGGCTGGCTATAGGAGATGTTAATAAAGACGGATACCCCGATATATATATATCAGATGATTTTATGTCGAACGATGTATTATATATAAATCAGGGTGACGGAACCTTTAAAAATGAAATTAGTAAATATATGTCATACCAGTCAAAATCATCGATGGGTGATGATATGGCCGATGTAAACAACGATGGGAATCTCGACATGTTCACTCTTGATATGTTACCTGAGACTTATTACAAAAGAAAGCAAACTATCAATGGTTTCAGTTATATGTTCATTATAAACGATGAAAAATTTGGTTATGAACACCAGTTTTTGCGGAATATGCTTCACCTGCATAATGGATTTTTGAATGGGGAAATGCTTCCTTACAGCGAGGTGGGTCAGATGATGGGTATCGATAAATCAGATTGGAGCTGGTCACCGCTATTTGCAGATTATGACAACGATGGAGATAAAGATCTTATTATAGCAAATGGGTTCCCAAAGGATATGACTGACAAAGACTGGACGAAATTTAAAGTAAAAGCAGAAGGAAACTATGCCTCCGATCAGACACTGATTAGTATGGCTCCGTCAATTAAACTGCCGAATCTGGCTTTTGAGAACACCCTGAATACCGGTACACTTGGTTTTACAAAAAGAACAGATTGGTTACCATCCGTCCCTTCATACTCCTATGGCGCTGCGTTTGTTGATCTTGATAACGATGGCGATCTTGATTATGTTACAAATAATATAGATGACGAGGCTTTTATTCTGAAAAATACATCAGTTGAAAAAGAAAAGAAAAAGACCGGTTTTATCAGGATTAAGTTAATAGGAAAGACAGGGAATACGATGGCGATAGGCGCAAAGGTTGAATTATGGAATAATGGCAATTACCAGTATACTGAACATTTTTTAACCAGGGGATATGCTTCATCTGTCGATCCGATAATTCACTTTGGTCTTGGACAATCTCTTTCAATCGACTCAATTAAAATCACATGGCCGGCATCAGGTTATATAACGATTCTTAAAAATATTCCTGCAAATCAGATGATTGAAATAAATGAACTGACTTCCGGCAAACCGCAAAAAGCATTTAGCAGTATCAATAATGAACACCTGTTGTTCCGGAAGGATGAAAATGTTATAGATTATAAACACGAACAAACGGATTTTGTCGACTATTCCCTTGCTCAAAGAAATATTCCGCATAAATTTTCACAGATTGGTCCGCGTATGGCAAAAGGAGATCTTAATAACGATGGTCTCGATGATCTGATCATTGGATCCACCAATATTTTGCCAACGACCGTTTACTTAAGAAAAGGTGAAGGATTTGAAAAGACTGATATTCCAGGTCTGACTACCAAAAAGGACTTTTCAGAAGCCGATCTTGCAGTTGTAGATTTCGATAAGGATGGAAAATCGGATGTAGTTGCAGTTGCCGGAGGTTATGAAAATCCTGAAAGTGACTATAAGCATTACCTATACGAAAATCGTGATGGCATTTTTGTAAGGACAGAACTTCCGGTTCCTGCATTTCCCGCTTCTGTAGTACGTGTATGCGATTTTAATCACGATGGCTATCCCGATATATTTATCGGCTCAAGAGTAAAAAGAGGTATGTTCCCGTATGCTAACCATTCCTGGCTGATTATTAATGATAAAGGGAAGCCTATGGTTAATGCTTCTTCAAAATTAGATCTGGGCATGGTTACTGATGCAATCTGGACCGACTATGATCACGATGGTTGGGAAGACTTACTGGTTGTCAGAGAATATAATTCTATATTATTTTTAAAGAATGTGAATGGGAAGGAGCTTGTCCCTCAAAAGATCGATGGAATGGATGACTATCGTGGTATATGGACTTCAGTGGTTGCCGGTGATTTCAATAATGATGGTTATGACGACTATATTGTTGGCAATCTTGGAGATAACAACCGGTTTAGTGTCAGCGATAAATATCCACTGAACCTCTATGCAATTGATCTTGATATGGATGGAACAATTGATCCGTTGATTACAGCTTATTGGCCGGACCAGAATGGTAAGATGACAGAGTATCCTCTCGATTATCTTGATGAACTTTCGTCGCAATCAATCTTTTTTCAAAAAAAATTCAGAGATTACACTTCATTTAGTTATACATCAGTTGATAAAATGCTGGATAAGAATATCATGAGCAGGTTAGAATTTAAGCTTGATGTAAATACAACTTCCAGTTATATTTTATGGAATGAAAAGGGAAAATTCAGATGGGAGAAATTACCCCCTGCATTTCAGGTTTCACCGATAAAGAAAATGATAGTTCATGATTTTAATGGAGATGGTTATCCCGATGTCCTGGTAGGAGGGAATGATTATACCTATAATGTTTCAACAGGCTACTACGATGCGAATAAAGGACTGGTTTTGATGAATAAAGGGAAGAAAAGGGAAATGGGGAAACCTTCATTTGATGTATTAACACCTTCACAAAGTGGTATTTTGTTGCAGGGTATGCTGGAGTCTTTATTATATTTTGAAGGGGATACGTCGCTGGTTGTGGCAGGTTTTAACAGGGCAAAAGTTTCAGTGTTTGAATCTTTAAATAAAGTGAAAAAGTAACTTTTTAATCGACTCTGATAAGGGCCCCTTCTTTAAATTTGTAATGTACCACCTCCTTACATTCATGACAGTCACGTAAAGGATTGTTTAACGACCGGGATGATACTTCAGCAGTAATTATTCTGTCTTTTATGCCCAGTACTCTCATATTGGATTCTATAACAGAGCTTAGCATAAATTTTCCGTCGGTCTTAATAAAAATCAGATTTTCAGGAGTTTCCATATTTGTTGTACTAACAGAGATAACATTGACTATGGCATCTTCGTCGGAATCGTCATTTATAAGTCCGGTTGAAATTTTTGAAGGATCAATAATATATTTAGCCTTATTGGTATTAGCTACAACAAAATTTGTCTGATCATCTGAAACAATAATTACACCATCCTTCTCTGTGGTTTCCTTTGAGACTGTATATTTGCTCCTGGCATATTTAATTGCCGATTCAATAACATCTTTTCTGATCGTGATCTCATCTTTGGTGGTATTACCACTGTGTGAGCATGATATAATAAGGGAGATTAGAATAAATGGAAGAAAATTCTTTTTCATAGTTTTGGAATTATTGAATGAGGTCAAAAATAGAACAAAAATGTGATTTGAAAAACGGGACTTACGTCATTCTACCTTCGTTTTTTGTCTTATTTTGTATATTTTAACCTTAGGTCGATCTTCTTATCATAAATGAAATAACAGGGATTGTCGCAAAGTGATTTCTCATACCTTACTTTAGGCGTAGCTGAATCAAATGCGATATAAACATTATCATGTAAAAAATAAGTAGCAGTAACCGTATACTTCTTATTTAATGTTACCAAAACGGATGCATTCGGAGAATACGTCCTGAATGAGTCATATAGGATGCTGTCTTCAACATTCCCGTCATAGACATTTACCTGTGTGCCGGAACCAGTTTCATCCGGATCCAGTTTAATCTCAAGACTTGTATTAACGGGCTCGTCCTCAGTACAATCAGAACATTTAACGAATAAACCCTGTTCTTCACATGAGAAGATGAATATGAATACAAGCAACACTACTATTTTTATCGTAATTTTCATAATATTAATCAATACCACTTTAGAGTTTTCTTTTTAGCTCTCCCATTATCGAAATAAAGATTATATGATACCCCGAATCTTAACCATACCGGTCCAATATGATAGAAATCAGTATTCAAGTAATTGGCACCCAGGGAAAACGAAAGGTCTCTTTTAGTCCAATTTAACGCCAGTACAGGTATAATCATAAATTTGTCAGGAGGAGCATAAAATGTTCCTTTCAGTTGATCCCCAAAAGCGTAACCTCCCAATATCGATGTTGAAATATCAAAGTTGCCTTTGAAAGAATAGTTTGTAAGTGCAAAATCTTTAAATAATCCTAAATAAACAACGGATCCCTTGTCCATATACTGATTGAACAAATGTTCAGATTGTTGTTGCAAAACCCTGGTATACCATAATTTAAAATCACAGCCTACAATTATGCCACCGTTAAGATATGGTTCCCTGAACGCAAGGCTAGCTCCGGTATAAATGTCATGGAGCGAGAACCTTGTAGAGGCCATTATATCTACCTGGTCTATTTTATACTTTAAATTTCCGGGAACTTTATTTTCCTCAAGAATCTTTATTATATCTTTTCTCTGGTATTTAGAAGCTTCACTATAAGGGCTAACAGCATTACTTCCTTTATTTACCCATTTTTCGCCGATTTTAAGAAGAAATTCAACTGCATCCTTGTGATCCGCAATTATTGCAATATCCAATGCATTCCGGTTCAATTTATTTGTTGCGTATATATCAACGCCTTTTTTAAGAAGCAGCCGCATAATAAGCGTATCTCCATTAAGTGCTGCCATCATAAAAGGTGTAAATCCTTCATTATCTCTTGCCTCAGTATTGGCTCCATTCTGAATAAGCAAGTCAGCGATATCAGCATTTCCAGCCCATATTGAAGCAAGTAAAGGTGTTGATCCTTCAATAGTTTTTTTATCAATTGAAGCATCATAGTACAAAAGCATATCAGCAATCTGAAAATATCCATATGCTGAAGCATAATGTAAAGCGGTGGCTTCATATTTATCAGTAAAATCAATGTCTGCACCTGCTCTGATGAGGGCTTCTGCAATTTCTGAATTTTGATTTTTAACAGCTATTATAAGTGGAGTGACTTGTCGTGAAGTAGTTTGGTTTACATCAGATCCATAATCAATAAGAAGTTTGGCAGCTTCTGTCTGATTATCAGATACTGCAAAAATCAGTGGAGTGGCACCCTCATCTGTTTGTGCAGATACATCTGCACCTTCCATTATTAATCTGCTAATCTCCCTGGTATATCCTCTTGAAGCTGCAATCATAAGGTTGTAGTCGAGGTAGCCCTTATAAATATCTGAAACGTAATCGGTTGTGTCGTAATATACCGTATCGGGAGTTGTAAGTTGAGAATATGCTCCTCCGGTAATAGACAGAAACACAGTTACAAATAGGATTTTTAAGACATTTAACCTTACTGACAGCATATTTTACAAAGATAATTTTTTGATTATTTTATGACATTCCCTGAAGGCAAAAATTAGTGAGCAGAAAAAATAATATTTTTAAGTCATTCCATTTAGTGTGCAAGAATTAAACATTTACCTGATATCTACGTATAAATTGAGTTTAGTGGCTTAAATATTAAATTGTTACCAATAAAAGTCGTATTTATTAACTAAAATAGTAAAATTTATAATAAAATTGACCTTCGGAAAGGAATACTTTCTATTTTTGTTTCGTGAAAATAAAAATGAATTTGGAGAATAGATCCAAAATATTATTTGTTGCATTCTTATTATTGTTGGTAAGTATAAATCCGGGAGCAAGAGAAAACACTTTTGTTCTTTCTGATAAGCTCATACCAGAGAATGTGAGATTATCAAATAGCTTTTCTTCAGGAACAGAATTCGGGGGAGTAGAAAAAACTGTGAATACCTTTTTGAGGAAGTGGTCTATTGCCGGGGCATCAATAGCAATTGCCAAAGATGGCAAACTCATATTTGCCAGAGGATTTGGATATTCAGATACTGCATCAAGGACTGAAAACCAGCCATATAGTCGGTTCAGAATCGCAAGTATATCAAAGCTGGTTACTGCGACCGCCATAATGAAACTGCAGGAAGAGGGTAAGTTAGCACTGACAGACAGTGTTTTTGGTCCCAGAGGAATTCTTAATGATCCATATTTTGATAATCCCAGAGATAAGCGAGTTTATAATATAACGGTTGCTGAACTGTTAAGTCATGAAGCCGGATGGACTCAGCGTTATGGAGACCAGATGTTTATGCCATTGGTTGTGGCTGATAAAATGGGAGTTTCGCCACCAGCAGATACAAAGACTATTGTAAGATTTGCCCTTAACAGGAGGCTTAATTATACCCCTGGTACAGGGAGAGCTTATTCGAATCTGGGATACAGTATTCTTGGTCTGGTAATTGAAAAAGTAACAGGGATGTCATACGAGGATTATTGCCAAAAAGCAATTCTTGAGCCTATTGGAATTTACGATATGAAGATCGCAGGAAATCTTCCTTCCGAGAAAGCGCCTTACGAGGTAACGTATTATGAACCTGCTGATGTTGTACTTAAACCTTCAATTTACGGAACCGGGGAGATGGTAACACCCAGTTACGGAGGAAATGATATCAGAGCCCTGGGTGCTGCAGGAGCCTGGGTTGCAACAGCTCCGGATCTTATGAGATTATTACTTGCTGTAGACGGGTTTAATACTCGTCCGGATATTCTTAGCGATCAGAGTATCAGATTCATGACTGACAATGAAAATGGTTTTGCCCCGGTAGGATGGAAGGGCACTGTTTTAGATGGAACATGGTGGAGAACAGGATCTTTTCCAGGTAGTGCCGGTATGATGAGAAGACAGCCGGATGGAATATCATGGGTTGTTCTGTTCAATTCAAGTGCATGGAACGGGCCCGAAATATATACCTATATAAGTAACATGATGAACCATGCTTTATCAAAAATAAAACCATGGCCCGATTATGATCTTTTTACTTATTCCCTCGCAGTGCCTCTTAAGGCAACACTAAATGAATACTCCACAAAGTAAAAATGTGTTTTACAGTAAATGTGAACCTTATTAAGGAAGAACTGGAAAACAGGTATGGGGCCACCTTAATAGATCCTGATAAATACAGGCCAAGTTATTATTATCATGCTTTCAGTCTCCCTTCTCTTCCTGCCATATGTTCAGAAGATTCATCAAGAATTAAGCTTCTCAGGTGGGGATTAATTCCGGGTTGGATCAGAAACCTTGAGGAAGCGAATATTGTAAGATTTAAAACCTTTAATGCCAGGTCGGAAAGCATTGCAACTAAACCTTCGTTCTCTTCATCTTTCCGGTCGAAGAGATGCATTGTACCTGTTAAAGGATTCTTCGAATGGCAGCACGTGGGAAATAAGAAGATACCATGGTATATTTATCATACTGAAAATGAAGTATTATCGCTGGCTGGTATTTATGATAACTGGGTTGAAAATACTACAGGGGAGGTTTTCAGCACTTTTTCGATTGTTACTACACGGGCGAATGATCTGATGGCCAATATTCATAATTCGGGTAAAAGGATGCCGGTAATACTTAATGAATCAACTGAAAAAAAATGGATGGATCTTTCATTATCCTCTGATGATGCCCTTAACCTTTTGGAGCCGTCTCCTTCAGGAATTCTTAAAGCTTATACAATAAGTCCTCTGATAAACGACAGATCGGCAGACCGGAACACACAGGATCTTATACAACCGTATAACTATTCTTCTGAGAATCTGTTATTTTAACCATAAACCACAACGGCATAACGGCTCATGCCTCAGGCATTTTTATTGAGCAACAAATTCATATGTCAGCGTTCCAATCTCTATACGCGGAGAACTGGCATCGGGATTAAATCTGGACAACAAGGCGGTGTTTATAGCAGTCTCTATAAGACATGGATCTGAAGCAGTACTTTCTCTTTCAGCTATCTGGGCTTTTTCGACAACTCCATTCTGGTTAACTTCAATCGATAGAACGACTTTGCCCGACCCTTCACATTTGTAGATAGGTATTGGCAGATAAAGATGTGTACGGCCAATCAGATCATAATAGATCCTGGTAGGGCCTTTGTAATTAGCAGCCATTTCCTGCGATGGAGTGGGTTTTACTTTCGTCTTCTCCGCAATGATATCTTTTTTAACGCTTATATTTTCATCTCCGCCGGATTCATTTGATCTTTTTTGTTCGTCAATGAAATTATCTGCTCCAAGCTTCCCGCTTTTGATCAGCTCATCTTTTACCTTATCAATATATTCCTTTGGATTAATCTTCTCTGTAGATTTACTTGAAAGATTTCTGGCAATATTTAACATCTCCTCGTCACCCTTTAGAACCTTTTCTACAGAGGTTGCAGGTACCTCAACAATTTTTTCCTTTTTTGTTGCGGGTTCAGATTCAGGCGCAAGTTCTACTTCATATTCTTTTGATATAACTTTCTGTATTGAACTTAGCTGTAATGACATGAATATTATTCCGGCAATCAGATGAATAATTACTGTGCCCAGAATACCAGCCAGATTACCTTTGATTTTTCTCATACAGTGCGAAATTATAAATTATTACTTTTGTTACTGTATATAATCTTATAATTTATCAGAATAGATTACATTCACAAATTCTTCTGCATCGCTTGAGAATCAATTTATTTACCACATCCTAAGGAGATATAAACTGACTTTCCTGGATCTCTTTGAGGCAGGGAAAATTGAGGAACCGGAGCGAAGCTGAGTTCTGCGAAGCCAAAATCAAATGCTCTGTGGTTAAGAATGTTATATTGATGAGAGTTTCTACTTAAAAATATTTTCTATGAGAAAAGAATTAATTCTTGAAATCATTCAGGAAAGATGGAGTCCCTATGTTTTTTCTTCAACACCTGTTGAAGAGTTTAAGTTGAAAGCTATGTTTGAAGCTGCCGGGCTTGCCCCTTCCTGTAATAATGAGCAACCATGGGTATTCGTCTTTTCAACCCGCGACCAGCAGGATGTATTTGATGATTATGTGGGATTTCTTACAGATGGGAATAAGGTATGGGCTAAACATGCATATGCTCTGATAATAAGTATGGCCAGAACAAAGTTCTCATATAACGGGAAACCAAACCGATTTGCTTTTTACGATACTGGGATGGCGGTGAGCAATCTTCTAATGCAAGCCACGGCATTGGATGTATATGTACATCAGATGGGTGGATATTCGGTAGAGAAAGTTAAGGAATATTTCAGATTAGGTGAAGATGTTGAACCGGTAGCTATGATGGCAGCAGGATATTTAGGAGACGGTTCATTCCTCCCACCTGAAATAGTAAAAAGGGATGAAAGCAGGAGGTCACGAAAATCGATCCACGAATTTGTGTTCAAAGGCTCTTTCTCTCATCTTGCTTTTTAGCTAAAGGAGAGAATTTTTAATTACTGCTGGCTTTTTTAACCTTTTTTCTAACCTTAGCTTTAGTGGGTCTGTCGAATTTTTGATTTTTAAACATTCCGTTTTTTATGCCTTTGATAAATTTTGTCCATGCAAATGGATTCAGAAGGTTGTTTATTGGAAATTGTTCATGAGTTGCAGCATTTGTAAAATTCTGTTCCATTGCGTATCGATATCCAGCTTCGGGTGAGACTTTGTTTCCATGATTTGCTATTGCAACATAAATTGAAGCAATATTTTCATTCATATTTTCAATAATTGGATCAGTTGGCTTTTCTCTGGTAATATCTTTAATGAAATCGCTGTAATTCTTCCATGGCATAATATTCACCTCTTTAATCTGAATAGTATCTATATCCAATGCTATATCAACTTCGCAATGTCTTTCGGTAAAGTTCTCAGGGATGATTGTATAATATCTTTTATATCCCAAAGCTCTGAAAAATATCGTATCCCCCGTAGTGCTGGTAATTGAATATATACCTGATCTTTCACTTAGAGTACCTTTTTTAAGCTTTTTAGACACAACAGCAACACCAGACACAGGCCTGAAAGAATTATCAGTGATTATACCACTTACCTGAATATATTTCTCATCTTCAACCGTCTGACCATAACTTGCAGATAGAGAAAGAATGAAAAGTCCGGCTATAAAAAGAAATCTACTCACCTAATCCGGTGTATTATTTAATAATAATCAAATAGCGTTGCAAAATAAACATTATTGCGTGTAACGATGAAACATTTAACTATAATTTAACTTGACATTTTACCAGATATCAACAATTAACCATTTTTCTTATTTAAGAGATTAAATTTATCCATCATTTTAAAGTAAGGAAAATATTCCAATATTTGTGCCAGAATATTTCTGATTATTTTTTATTTACTGTCAATGAATTAATCTTCAAAATATTCGCCTGTTATAAGAACGTTAATATTATATATAAAATATGAAAAAACTTTTATTGCTTGGTGATGAAGCAATAGCCCAGGCAGCTCTGGATGCCGGATTAAGTGGAATGTACGCATACCCCGGGACTCCTTCAACTGAGATCATGGAGTATATTCAGTCATCCGAAGAGAGTACATCCAATAATGTTCACAGAGAATGGTCGTCCAATGAGAAAACGGCTATTGAAGCGGCTCTAGGAATGTCGTATGCAGGTAAAAGAGCTATGGTTGCGATGAAACATGTTGGTTTGAATGTTGCTGCCGATGGTTTTATTAATTCTGCAATAACCGGAGTGAATGGAGGTCTGATAATAGTATCGGCCGATGATCCTTCTATGCATTCTTCACAGAATGAACAGGATTCCAGGTTTTATGGTAAATTTGCTTCTGTACCATGCTTTGAACCTTCAAATCAGCAGGAAGCTTACGACATGGTTTTTGATGCTTTTGAAGTCTCGGAAAAATATAAAATACCGGTCCTTTTCAGGATTACAACACGTCTGGCTCATTCAAGGGCCAGCATCATTTTAAAGGCAGCTGAACCTCAGAATAATCTTTCCCTGCCTTCCGATCCGCTTCAGTTTGTGCTTCTTCCGGCTATAGCAAGGAAGAGGTATAAATCGCTTTTATCAGTTTACGAGTCGTTAAAGTACGAAAACCGTATCTCTAAATATAACTGGTTTAAAGATGGGAATAAACGGGATCTGGGTATTATAACATGTGGTATTGCATATAATTACTTCTTAGAAAATGTTGGAGAATCTGATAACGATATTCCTGTTCTTAAAATCACAGCTTATCCATTTCCAAAGGATCTGATTTTGGATATAACCGAAAGATGTAAGGAGATACTGATTCTTGAGGAGGGAGCACCTGTTATTGAAGAGGCAGTCAGGGGAATTCTTGATAAAGGAATTAAAATCTTTGGAAGACTTGACGGTACGGTGCCACGTGATGGAGAATTAAATCCGGCTATTGTTGCAAAAGCCATCGGGCTACCTGTTAGCTTTGGAAAGGAAATACCATCCATTGTTAAGACAAGACCTCCTTCATTTTGCCTTGGTTGCGGACATGCTGATATGTTCATTGCTTTAATGGAAGCTCTTGAGCCTTATGGAGCCGGACATGTTTTTTCAGATATCGGCTGCTACACACTTGCGGCTCTTCCTCCCTATAGTGCAATCAATTCGTGTGTGGATATGGGGGCTTCCGTAACAATGGCTATCGGAGCTTCTGATGCCGGCTTATTTCCTTCAGTAGCCGTAATAGGAGATTCAACTTTTACTCATTCCGGAATGACTGGACTTTTGGATGCTGTTGTTAAAAACTCTTCAGTAACAATCATTATATCAGATAATTCCACAACAGGGATGACAGGTGGACAAAAATCACAGGCAACAGGCAGAATAGATCAGATATGTTTAGGTATTGGAGTAAACAGCAATCATCTGAGAAAAATAATTCCCTTAAAGAAGAATCATGCAGAAAATGTTAATATTTTAAAAGAAGAGATTGAATATAAGGGAGTTTCTGTAATAATAGCTTCAAGAGAATGCATCCAGACCGCTTCTAAAAGAAAGAGATTAGAAAATGCAAAAGAGTAATTTTATAAATTGAATGATGAAAAACGATATAATTTTATGCGGAGTTGGAGGACAGGGAATCTTATCAATTGCAGCTGCTATAGGGCTTTCTGCCGTAGCTAATGATCTCTTCCTTAAACAATCGGAAGTACACGGCATGAGCCAGCGTGGCGGCGATGTTCAGTCACATCTGAGACTTTCTGATAAACCCGTTTCATCCGATCTGATACCTTATGGGCAGGCCGACATTATTATTTCAATTGAGCCAATGGAATCGCTCAGGTATCTTCC
>DCFT01000078.1 GCA_002319885.1 Bacteroidales bacterium UBA1797 | reverse complement strand
ATAGCTAGTGTTTATTAAATTGTCATGATGGACCCAGATTTTAGTCTTGGTTGCTGGAACTTTTCTCTTTGCAAGCTCTTTTAAAAGCTTAGGTGTCGCGTTGGCAGGTGTGGCTTTTAAATGTGCTTGCAAAGAATGAACACTAAATAAATTGAAGTTAAAAAGTTGATAGTCTTATTCTATCTTTACTGAAATATCTGTGTAGAAATATGTAAAGCAATCGGATGCCTTTCTTGTTACAATGTTCTTTATTCGTGTCGTTGTCGTATAAGAATAAAATCTATCATATTTATATTTATATAAGGTAATCCCCTTAAACTCTGATTTTGCAGTTTTTTCGTTGATAATATTAACATCGACTTTTACCTTAGTTTGTCTTAAAAGATCCGATATTTTTTCATTTTCAATCGTTAAATCAACAATCCGATTGGATACTACCAAGAGATTAATTGTTTTTGAATTTAGGTTATCGATCGCTAGATAAATAAACTCACTATCGTTAATTGTGTTAAGATGAGAACAAATGTTGCTTATCGATTTTAGTTTACGCAATTTCAGATTCGTTTTTTTAAACTGAAGAATATTTTGCCGGTTTTGATTTATTTCTTTGGTTCTTTTTTCCCAATATTCTTTAGCTCCGTGTTGAACTTCATTCTTAAATAAAGAGTAATATTTTGCATTAATATCTATCCCAATAGCATTTCGATCCATTAATTCAGAAATAGCAAGGACAGATCCTGAACCAGCAAATGGATCTAAGACTAAGTCACCTGGATTAGTTGCGATAGAAATAATTTTTTCAACTAGAGGGAATGGGAATGGACATAAATGATTTTGTTTGCCATTGCCCCACCCTCTCAATGGGTTTGTAAACTGCCAAATGTTTGAAGGTGCTTTACCATCTGGATTGTATCTTTCTGGATACGTTTTCCACCATTTTTTAAGATCATCAATTTCTCTAACAGAATCAATATTAAATACGAAATCTTCACTCTTAGAAAAAAATAAAATATATTCAAATTGATTCTTAAATTTTCCTGTGCCATTCCATGGAAGGTTTTTTTCTTTATCCCAAATAATTACTTCCTTAAGCTTCCAACTATTAGTATGGTATTTTCTTTTAAATTCAGAATTAATATCAAATGGAAGCGTTCTAGTTTCACCATCTCGTCTATAAGTATCGATGATTAACCAAAATGTTGAATTTTCTGACGAGATTTCATAGCAGTTTTGAAATATTGACACAATATCATTTAAATAATCTTGATATATATTCTGTCCATACCCGATTTGGTCTTTATTATCTTCATAATTTAAAATATCAAAATATGGGGGAGATGAAATTATTAAACTAGGAGCAGGTATTTTAAGATTGGTGAAAATCTCTTTTAGATTTTTGGAGTTGTCTACTAAATATTGTATCATATGAGACCTTCGTAGTATTGTGGAAAATAGATGTAATTATTAATGTAATTTTCAATTTCGAATGGTGATAACTCAATATCCATTTTAGAATTTAATAATTCTGATAATTTTTCCTCTTTCTCTTGTTCTGTTTTTAAATCAAGGTTGTTTACGATGATTCTATATTGGTTGATCCATTCCTTAAGGCTATCTATTTTTGAATCTAAATAGAATTTCTCTTTATAAGTAATATTAGGAATCTTTATATGAGAAACCATGTCATTTTCAGTACTTAATAGATGATGATACTTTTCAATCTTCTGCTTTAAATCTTGATTATGTGTAAAAATCCCTCCTAAGGTATACATAGGGGCTCCGTCCTGATAAACGAATGAACAAATCTTCAAAAATTTGTTGTCATTATGCAAATTATATTCTTTTATTTTATTTAATAAGATATTTTGAATCAGTAGATGAAACTCCTTTGAATCGGTATACTTAAGATTAAAATAAGAAGGTGTAATATATCGTTTGTTATCATTTAAAAATGATAGCCTATTAGAGTATTTCGGCCCCGTTGAATTTAGGGTAATAAAAACAATATCAAGATGATTTGAGTTTTTGCTAATAATTGAAAGGTCGGTATCTAAAAAATCATTATTGATGAACTTTTCATCATAATCTAGCCAAATCAAATTCTTATGCTTATTCCATTGAAATCCGAGTAAAAAGTCCGAAGTAGTAGTGTTCTCAAAATTGATAAATTCATATGGCTTGTTAAATTCAAATCGTTTGGGTGTGGTTTTATTATCGATTGAGATCAAGTGTTTTAGACCAAGTATTTTATGCATTAATATGAAATCATAATAATAAATAGAACCCATTCCGATATAGCAATATTCAGAAATGGAAATCTCTCTTTGAAGATTCTGAATAATTTCAATCATAATCTTCCTTTCAACTTGTTTATTTGGCCTTAGATAATAATTTATTCTATTGTAGCTGTTCTCTTTACTCATTTTCAATATCCTCTCTTTCAATAAAATATTCAAATGTCTTTTCTCCAACTTCTTTATTAGAACTCACTTCAAAAAATGTTTTGACTTTATCTACTAAATCCTTTTTCTGCGTATAGGAGATTCTCGCCAAAAGATCCTTTTTCGTGCTTTTCTGTGGTGGAGCATTAAAAGTTGAAGGTTGAGTAATCTCGTTTGCCTGTTTTGTTTCAGAAGGGTTGTATGTAAGATCTATATTTTGCTCAATTGCATCCTCGATTGCATCTTCCTCCTCTTTTTCACTATTATATTTTTTAGTTAGATAATCAATTACCGGTCGTGCAGTAATAATCATTTTATTTAATATATAATGATAATTTTTGTCTTCAATATTGAGATTGTCTTTGGAAGTATTAAGTGGCAAATTAAAAGGGTTATTTGATTTCAAAAATACGATGCCCCTAAACTCATTAAAAATCGTATGATATTTTGGAAGTAAACTTTTGTCCGTTCCTCCAATCCAGCCAGTAACTGGGGTTATATCATTGGCGAGAATTAATCTATTATTGCAAAATATGTTCCATCCAATTGTATTTACAGCATCTTTTAACCTTGTGCCTTTACTTGGATCCAAAAAGCAAATAATATGAATGTTAATATTTTGATAATCTTCAATGTGGACACTAGGAGAATAATCTTTATCGTATGGAACAATTAGTTTGTCAGGTTCTAGTTCGATTTTATTGAGTTTAAAGCTAATTTGATCTTTAATTATCAGACAATAAGTTCTCTTTAATGTAGCGGTGATATCATTTTGGAATGTTACTAGTGAAAATTTTTCACTAATATCTTTATGTAAATTGGTGATTTTAATCCGGGTGTAAGGGAGAGTACCATTTAATGTTGTATTATCTGTTTCGAAAGGTATATCCCAATCTTGTTCATTTTTGTCTTCCCATTGTTTAACATCCAATTCCATAAGTGAATAATCTTTTCCGTCATCTGTTTCTAATGTTATATTATTTCCTATTTTGAAAATTGACCTTTTCATTCCAATTCCGTACATCCCTAAGGTAGGATCTTCTCGATTCAAATTTTCCGCACCAAACCTGAACACATTTGTTTTTAAGAATTCTTTATTAATTCCACCGCAGGTATCGAAAATCTCAAACTCATTTTCAGAGATGATCAGTTCTATCTCTCTTTTATCTTGGATCTTATTTCTAATATAACTATCCACTGAATTATCGATTAGGTCAAGAATACAGGATTTTGCTCTAACATCCTGGGTTAAAACCTCAATGAAGAGTTTCTTTCTTGGATAGGCAGTTATTTTATCTGTTACCATATATTTTCAGTTTTTTTCTTTTATTTTTAATGGTTAAGAAGCGGTTATATGTTAAAATCTCCCTTCTTTTTTGTTAGTACAGTTTAAAGAAAGCAAGTTATTAATTATGATTTAATATCATGGAGTCCCTGCTTATTTATAGACATGTTTTACAATTATTAAATTACTCTGTTTATCAATTATGTGGACTGCAAAATAATTGAATAAGGTATGATTTATCCATTTAATACATTTATGCTATTTTGGAAATTCTGTTCTGTCATGGTTTTAACTTTATATGTATCGTATCCAAATCCATTAGGATATTCGTCTAGGAGATTACTATTACTTTCGTAAATATATTGTCCAAAGAACTCAATTACGGTTTTATGAATTTCCACTATTCTAAATATCTTTGCTGAAAGTAATTTTGAATACCTTTCCTCAGATTTTGATTCTTTTGAATGTATTATTTCATTTCTTAAAGTTTCAAGCTTCGTAAAAATTTCCCACCATTTTTTCTGACTTGGTGAATCACATGATAAAATATTGGGTAAAATGGTTTTAAGTTTAACTTTTAGAGAACATTGCTTTTCTATTTCACTTTTATTCAGAATAGTTTCTTCCCCAGATTTCTCAATCCTGGTGAGTGTGTAATCATGTGGAATACTCATGTTTACAAATGCTTCGATAGATGAGTACGCAAATACAACTGATGTTATAATAGTCTCAAAATAATCATAGTATTCCTTAAGTTCATTTTGTCTTAGAGTGTGAGGTAAAAAACCAGAAGTAATCCGTGGTATTAATTTTTCTTTGTGAAATCTCCTTGCTTTTTCAAGAGAAGATTCAGCTATGCTTGAATAAAGGGCAACATCATTAGGCCTATCTAACATTGTTTCTAACCGGTCAGATTCCAAAACCCAATTATTTGGTATTACAATTTTTAAATGAGGCTTGTCTTTGTGAAAATATACATGTGGCTTTTTGACACGCCAATCAGTACTCCCAATGTACTCGATATTATGTTCTCGTGCTAATCTTACAAATGGCATTTTAGTAACTATTATGGGTGATGAACTTATCGTAAATACTTTTTTATCAAAATTATGATTTTTTTATAAGGCGCTTGGGCATTTGGCTCTTTTGCTTTTGCATGAGCGTGGTGTTTTTGCGACGCGCAAAAGCAAATGTGCCAAATAAGCGGTCGCGTTTTAGGTTAAGGGTTCTTGGTGGAGACTAACTTGTTATTATGCTGCACATTAGCTATAACTCACTTATTGCGTTAGGAATATTGCATGTTTTATGCGATTTGTGGTGGATAGAAGTATGTTTGTTACTGTTATTGTGCATACAATATTTACAGCTAGTGAAATTGTATTTTAAAACATTATCTATATAAATCAGTTTTTTAAATTGGCTACCCAGTATAAACCTTCTTAACTTACATTCACATATTCAAAAAAAACCGCTTTCCCCTGTGATATTTCACACATAGCGAAAACAGTTACTTCACATCAATATCCTCAATAGGACTCCTTACTGCTACTAAATTCCGCCGGCTTACATGAGTGTAAATCTCAGTGGTACGTGTGCTTTTATGTCCTAATAACTCCTGTATGTACCTGATATCCAGACCGCTTTCGTGTAAATGAGTGGCATAACTGTGCCGCAGACTGTGGACTCCCACATCTTTCTTTATTCCTGCCTTACTCAAAGCCTGCTTGAAAACCCGGTATACACTCTCCACAGAATACCGCCCTCCCGACTGCCCCTCAAAAAGATACTTAACCGGCTTAAAACCATCTAAATACTCTTCGAGTTTCTCCCAAACCTTTCCTGAAACAGGAACAATCCTGTCTACCCGTCCTTTTCCTTCCCTGATATGCATCACCCCTCGATCACGATCAAGATCGGTCAAAAGGATGTTCGTTACTTCAGACCTTCTTAAACCACATGAATAAATTACCCATAATAAAAGCTTATGCTTTATATTTCTCGTAGAATTCAAAATCTTTTTTACTTCATCTTTTGAAAAAACTTTTGGCAATGGCCTGCTTTTTCTCGGACGCTCAATTAACTGCAGATCAATGTGACTCCTTCCCGATATCCTGTAGTAGGTTTTAATGGCAGAGATCATCTGATTCTGATATGATACAGAATACCTGTTGGTGACAATGAAATCATAAATGAATTCCGAAACTTCATCGGTTGATATTGTCAACGGATCTTTATCATTAAAATACTTGAAGAAAAATTCAAGAAGAGCTAGATATGATTCGTTTGTCCTCTCACTATACCTTACTTCATCAAGATACTTCCTTACAAGATCAAGACCTTCAAGGGCCTTATCTCCCAGATAGCGGCTGCGAATCTCATCACCCATATCCCTCCTGGCATTCTTCAAAATGTCTGCAGGGACCGATTTGATTATCTTTACTCCGACACCACGCGACGAAAAATAATCGGAGAGTGAATCACTTGTCAACACCGACCATGGGAGAAGAAACTCTTTTGAAATATTATCGTAAAAATACTGTCCGAATGATTTAATCTCTTCAATCCATTCCTTGTCGTAATAGCCTGTAAACCTGATAGCAAGTCTTCCGTCATGTTCATTTATCCTGAACTCAACAGGACTGAATCGAGATCGCTCAACAACTTTTTCGGCACTTCTTTTTGATGGAATTATTTCTGTCAGTGAATCTTTATTTTCAGAGTTAATGACATTTAAATCAATGCAATGGTCCGTTACGATTTTCGATTTTCTATCTTCCGGGATTTTAGATGCAGAAACCGCTTTCGGAACTGTATCTGCATTAGTAACAGAATTTTGTGTAAGAGCAGAAATATCTATGTCCGCAACATCCCTTAAAATGTGTAAAATCTGTTTCAATGATTCTTCATTATCATCAACATACCAGCCTTTAAAAGTTTCACTATAACAGCTGGTTCTGATCTGTTTGATCAGGCCGGCAAGCTTCATATCATATTTGAATGACATCAGTATTCGCCACTTGTCACGGTGGAACACCCTTTTCAGAATAATCTTTGTTTTCATACAGCGAGTAAATTTATAGCACGAGAAGAGATATAAATTTAATCTAAATTCTGCAGATTCAAAAATTCCCGGAAGACTTTTAAAGGGATTTACAATGATTTTACATACGCCACTGCCCCGTCAGTCACAATAGCATTATACTGTTAATGTACAGATTTATAGACTAATATAATACTTTCACTGACTTTCACGATCATAAGTCATATTAAAGTTAACCATTTAAATTGAAATTAGTATTTGACCTCACAAAATAATTTTGCGATAGTGTGAAAGATAAATCTGCTTAATAATTTTTACAGCCTATCTGGACGAGCTGTCATTCATAAAATTATTGTTGTTTTCCTCCTCTTTGTTCTTGGTGAATTCCAGCTTGCCAAATTTAAACATAAAACTAATACCAAACGATCTGATTGGAATCTGCCTGATTGTAGTGGAAGTATAACTCTCAGTGGAAATGGTGGATAGCTGTCTCACATATTTGCTAAAAGGATTCGTGGCTGTAAATCCGAAACTTGCTCTTTTATTCCAGAATAATTTTCTTAACGCAAAATTATAAATAAAGAATTGTGGTGTCTTCCCCTGTATATTTTGTACCGGTGAACTATAAAAACCAAATAGCTCAAAAACCAGATCTTTAGGTAACTGGTAAGTTGCATTCATGTTAACCCTTACTCTTACACCACCGGTCTGATCGCCGATGCCTATATTGCTGACGGTATAACGGTGCGAAACCATAAGATTGCCGCGCAGGTTTAATTTAGTTGATACAGGATAGGAGCCTGAAATGTTAATCCCAGTATTGTATTCCTCTCCTACGTTCTGACGGTTTGTAACAGATACATTATAATAAGTCGAATCACCTATCAGATATGTAGGATAAAATGTTGTTACCTGTTTAACATCGTGGGTATTTATCCGTTCAATTAACGATACATAAATATTCCCTCCTTTTTTGAAGGTACTGCTATATCCCAACTCAAAATTATTGCCAATCTCTGGTTTTAATAATGTATTTCCGGTTGATATATTATAAGGATCGGTCAGATCAATAAAGGGATTTAATTCCCTGTATTCAGGACGTTCAATACGTTTCCCGTACGCCAGTTTTATGGACTGGTTTTTATTTAAATCGTGAGTTAGAACAATTGAAGGCACCAGGGTACCGTATGCAGGGATGGAGGTGTTTGGAGAATCAATACTTACATGTGTGTATTCATATCTTCCTCCGGCTTTGACATTCAGCCAGTTGAACATTTTAAACGAAGTGGAAAGATACCCGGCATAAACATTCATTTTATAATTCAGGGAATACGATTGCAATGCGTCGCTTTCATACTGATTTAATGATGGGTTGAGAGTACTTACATTAGCTATGCTTGTAATATTTTCGGTTACCATTTTGGCGCCGGTTTCTATCAAAAAATTTTTATTCACCGGTTGTGCATAGTCAATAGAAATGTTTGTTTCATTATCTTTTCCCGGGTTAATACTCGATGATCCTGAAAAAGGAAGCAACTGATCTGCATACAACTGTGACTGAACATAATTACTATAAGGCTTGCCATTACTGGCATCATATTCTATGTCGAGCTCCTGACCTTCATGGCTGAACTTCTTTTTATAATTAAGGCTATAGTCAACAGATCTAACCCTGGAGTGGCTGTCTGAATTGCGAAAAGTATGCAAGTCAGATAATGGATTGCCTGAATAATCTGTTACATTCTGTTCCTGATCTGTGAGCCCTGTGTTTCGGTTTGAAAATTGATTAAAGCCTAGTGAGCCGGTTAGTATATCATTCTTTGTTATATCCCAGTCAAAGCCAATACCTGAACGGTAGCCGTTTCTGTAAAAATCAGTATGACTAGTCTGAAGTAAATTTGTAATTGTTTTGGCTGTAGTGTCTGTTGAATATCGGTTCTGAGAAAATGGCAATTCTGATTTTAAGGCTGCACGGCCACTAAAATATGCATTGACACCAAAATTCTTATGCCTGACGTTAAAATTCATCGATCCATTTTCCAATCTCGATCCACCCGATAAATTGATATTGCCATTTACTCCCTCCATCTTATTGTCATAAAGAATAATATTGATAATCCCCCCGGTTCCCTGTGAATCATACTTTGCTCCCGGATTAGTAATAGCTTCGACACTTTTAATCTGACTTGCAGGAATTGATGCCAGAGCATCTGCCAGACTGTTCCCAAACACACTCGAAGGTTTCCCGTTAATGAGAAAACGGATATTGGAGTTTCCCTGTAATTCTACATTCCCGTCGAGATCAACAGTTACCTGGGGCACTTTCTTAAGTACGTCAATAGCTGCACCTCCCTGTGAGGTGATGTCATTTGATACATTATAAACAATTTTATCAATTCTGTTTTCAACAACCGGTTTATCTCCAACGATTGTAACTCCCTGAAGACTCTTCATCGAAGGCGAAAGGAAAACTGTTCCCAGATTAACTGATTGCTTTCCTTTATTTATTGTGACGTTGTCTAAGGAGGTCTTTTCGTAACCTATAAATTCAACTTTTACAGAGTAGGAGTCAGGTGGAATATTGGATAGAGTGAAGAGCCCTTTGGCATCGGTTATCGTTCCGGTAATTACCTTTTCTGTCGGTTTGCTGATTAATGTAACAGTAGCATATTCAAGAGGTCCGTTAGTGGATTTGTCAAATACTTTTCCTGATATTGTTGCATTTAGTTTTGACTGAGCAGAAGCATTAAAACAAAAGAAGAACTGAACTACTAATGGAAAGGCAAAAGTTCTGATATATCGTAAATTCATTATAACCAAAGATTAGTGAAAAACATGTGAACCATTATGTACTGAATAAATTGACGGTGCAAAAGAACTAAAAAGATTCTGAAGAAAAACTGAACCTAATGTTAAATAATCCTAATAATTCAGCTGGTAATAAAACGATTTATGAAATGTTTTTGTTCACACACAGCGATGATGGCAAGCCGTCAGGCAACCATTTTTATATATCAAACCTGAACTGGACACGAACGCCCAGTTGTGAAACATTCGGATGGTTGAGATAGGTAATTCTTTTTATGAGATCAACCCTGAAGATCTTAAGAATATTGGATACTCCTACACCTGCCTCAATATAAGGTTGTGTGTCAAAAGGATAAGTAAGAGCAACCCCGTTACTATATACAGGGAATTTAAGTAAATCACTTTGATAATAAGGATTATTGAGTCTGCTGAGTCCCCCGTATAGAACTTTGAAGGTTACAATTTCCCTCAGCTTGAGCTTCTTTATCAGAGGTACCTTATTCAGGAAAAAACCATTAAACGAATGATCTATATTTAATGAGATATACTGATCACTTACGAATTCAAGAAAGTTCATCAGACTATAAGTATCCTTCTGATATGAATATGTCTGGTTTGCATTATGTATAAACAATAAGGGGAAAGGCACCTTTCCGATTATTTTGCCGGCCTCCAGCGACACATCCGTATATCCGAGAACAGACGGATAAAATCTTCTGCTCACGCTGCCCTGAAAACGCCAATAGTTATAATCGTTATATACTGATTTTGATCCTCCGGCTATCTTTAACTGAATAACAGGAAACTTCCCGGGCAGAGGAAATCTGTACATTTTCCCCTGGTAAAATGATTCATTCGGAGCATAGCGCAGATTAATATAGAATTCCGAAATCCTGATATTCTGCACATCGGGTACTAATGAAGCAGAATCACTGATAGTGAAATGCAGGTTCCCTTCTGTTGATTGCCTGGTAAAATTATACCCTAGCCTGTAAGAGAAATGATTTTCAAACTCATTAAAAAACTCTGCACCGATAGTTTTGTTTAATAGAAAATTATTGTTTACTCCTCTTTTCAAAGATAAAAACACATTGTCACTCTGAGTATACCGGAGTTCCTGCCCGGGGATTTTTACATCCTTCAGATAGCTAAGTCTTATAGATTTTACAGGGAATTTATAAATTGTCCTGGAAGTGAAAGAGTAAGTCACACCAGACTCATACTTAAGAATTTTATCATTCAAACCATAAGCAGCATAAGCATCAAATATTATCTTTTTGTTGAGATCAGGAGTTGTTCTTCCTCCAAATCTGAACCTGGAACCCTCCACCGGATTAAAGCTGTAAAAGCTTTCGCTCGGTCCTATTTCAATCTTGCCAAAATTAAGGAACCCTGTTGTAAACAACATTAATAAATTCATGTCCCTTTTAAATGCAGGAATCTTTTTTATACTGTCAATTGTTGAATAGACACCTTTTTCCGATTTAGAAAGAGGTACATACCTGTTCGAGTCCCAAAAACCTGAACTATCCGCACCTTGTTCGATCTTCTCGATTTTCTGTGGTCCTTTAAAGATCTTATCATCAACAGGCTCATTGATTTTATAATCCCTGTAAGAAATAGTGCGCTCTCCAAACAATCCCATTGAATTATTCTGAAGGCCAAAATCTATTGATATTTCATCTTTTGAGAGCAACCAGACTTTTTGCCCGAACTTATCAAAATCCTGTGTTATAGAGATGTTCTTTACCCAGTCAATATTAATATTTTTGTTTAAGCCCATATCAATCTTCCTTACTGCATAATTACTGTCAAGCGTAATATAAAGATGACCGTGGAAGAGAAAATCAGCTTTGTTACGAGGCTCAAAAAACAGCCTTACACATTTAATTTTGTTAACATCAAGGGTATCTATAATAAAATATCTGTAAAAAACCGGAGCATTATTTGAAATAGGACTTATGAAGGTGTTGGTAAGAAACAATATATCATTATCATAAATATTAATATTATGATACAAATAATTAAGATTTGCAGAAACCCCTCTGTTGTCAAGATATTCGTCGAGATTGATTGTCTTCATCGCACGGATTATATCTTTTGAAGCCTCCGGACTTTTTCTGTAATAGTGGTCGGAAAGCTCTTCTTTGATAAAAAGAGGAAGCACTGCGTTCCCGATACGTTTTGTAGTATCAATGTTATCAAAAATAAACCTGAACTTTTTTAACATATCTCCATTCATAAACTTCTCAGTGAGGTTGCTCAAAGCAAATTGAATCTTTTCGTATTGTTTGTACTCAAGATAATTAAAGCTCTTTGCGTTATTATCATCTTTTCTTGCTATCACCTTTTCAATAAGTTCAACAGCAGGATTATTTTTATTTTTGTAGTCTTTTTTTAAAGGTCTTATCCTCACTTCATCAAGAGAAATAAGGGATAATTTTAACCGGATATTAATAGTCTGAACTTTACCCAGGATAATATTACTTGTATCCGATTGATAACCGATAAATGAAAAAACAATTTTTTTAGACCGTGCTCTGCTTTCAATCGTGTATTTCCCATTGCTGTCGGTGATTGTTCCAATGGTCGTACCATAAACCAAAACAGATACCCCGGTTAAGGGTTCTCCGGTCTTGGCATCCGAAATTAAACCATTTACAACTGTTTTTTCAGATACCTGGGAATAAGAATCCGGACATACAAAAAGTGACATAATTATATAAGCCGGGAAAAGGTATTTCATTTTAACAGGCATCATTTCTACTGTTTTGGAGCAATTTTAATTAGCTGGTTCTGAGAACAAGTTAGATAACGTTCAGAAGTGTTAATATATTCCTTAATAACTTAAACAAATTCAAAGTGTTTTGGTTCCCGGCCTTTGATGAGCTATTTTTTTACAATTGAGTTTAAAATTGAACTTGTTCATTCTATGTACAGAATTGTTGTGGCATTTTAAACAATCTGCTTCCTTCGGTAAATATGTTTTTGCAATATAAGGACCTTTATGACAGGCTTCGCAGGTAACCCCATCCTCCTTCCTGTAGGTAACTGAAAAAAAAGACGAGTCGAGGCCGGCACCAGTTTCATGACATTTCAAACAGATAAGACTTATATCAGGATTTGCTCTTATATCCGCTTTTTTTGCATACAGGGCAGCCTTTCTGGAACCAAGAATTTTAAAAGCATTCGCATGGGGGCTACTTCTGACAATGTCGTACTGGAACCCCATATCTTTGTTATTATGACAGACCGAAGCACATTTCTCCATTCCTACATAGATGTATTTCCCACTATCCCGCGGAGTCTTGTTGTCACCATCAGACAGAAGAGAAACTGCACTGGTGTTGGTAAGGGCGTTCTGGTTGTATTGGATCAGACCTGTGAAAACAATCCAACTCATAAATGCCAGAACCACTAGTATTGAAATTTTATTTTTTGCTTTCAATTGATTGCATTTATTGAATAGCAAATATAAAGCTTTAACTTGTTGGAACGCTTTTTTGGTCTTAATACCTTAAGCCACGAAGTGGCTCAATTTAAATAACCCCCGGCGCCAGCCGGGGGTAAGATAACACTCTGACCTAAAGCCCTGAAGGGGTGTTATATAGTTGGTTCTTATTAAACTTTTTTGTAACTTAGTACACTCTCGCTGAATTTACTTAATTATTAATATCATGTCAAGTTATCGTCAACATCTGTACCATCTTGTATTCCGGACAAAACATAGTATGCCAACTATTAAACAAGATCATGTGAATGAACTCTACGCCTATATTACGGGAATAGTAAAGAACAAAAACAGCCATCTATATCGTATTAATGGTGTTGAAAATCACATTCACATCCTGACAGATATGCATCCATCGATAGCACCGGCCGATTTTATGAGAGAGATCAAAGCATCATCTTCATTTTGGATGAAAAGCAGTAACTTGTTCCCATCGTTCATTGGATGGGCAGAAGGATACGGTTCATTTACTTGCTCATTTAAGGAAATCAACAGACTAATTGAATACATTAAGAGTCAGGAAGAGCATCATAAAAAAGTGACATTTGAGGAAGAGTACCGAAAAATCCTTTTGGAATCCGGAATAATACCAGACGAGAAGTATTTTCCATGATCATTTATATTTCGCTCCTTCAGAGCTAGGGAAGGTATTATGCGTCAAACCCCCGGCTGGCGCCGGGGGTTATTCATATTTGGCTCTTTCAGAGTCTGGAACTTCTTAAATCAAAACAAAATTTTGAAATTCTACTATTTTTACTACCCGTTTAACTATGAATATGTTAATGCTCTGATAAAAATATGTATTAAGAATAGAGTCCGCTAAGGGGCAAACAAAAGAGTGTCATCCCCTTTGAAAGAGAATGACATGGAAGCTCAAAATATACCTGTAATCCGGAATTAGATTGAATTGAACCCTTTATAAATGCGTGAATTTCCAAGCGGTAGTAATCTTCCGTCATAAACCAGTTTCCCAGGTGTCAGTCCCGTTATAGTGGCCCTGGCATTTCTATCAGAATCTATCGTCATCGCTACATCATAAATACCGATATTGGTTACCACTGTGAAACGAACAAAAAAAGTCAGGTTTTTAAGATTCTTATCTATTTTTAAACCACTTATACTTCCTTCTGCCGTAACTCCGCCTACCCCATTATATCCCGTCCTAACACTTGAACCGGTTTGTAAAACCGCATCCCCTGCATTAACTTTGATAAAATTCAATTCTGACAACACTGGTTTCCTTATACCAAAGCCATTTTCGAGAAAATCAGCTTCAATGACATAACCTTTACTTCGGATTATCGTATCAAGAACCTGAAAATTGTAGTATCTTTTATCCCTCCTTGCCTCTTTTTTTTGCTGCCTCGACAATTGATTGTCCTGCGCAATGCCACTAAAGGATATCAAAAGCAATCCTATGGTGAGCAGCAAACTTTCTAATTTAAAATGTGAAGTTTTCATAGCATTCAAATTAATTGATCTCAAATTGAGTGCAAAAAATATGCCATGATAAGTAGTAAAACGTATTTTATTGCATTTTATAGTACTTCCTTCAGGTTGGATTTGATATTAATGCCAGCAGTCTTGGAATAAATATCAGGCATCCGGTAACTATAGCGACAATTGCTGAAATCAGAACTGCTGCAGCACCATAATCTTTTGCTCTCCTGATCAATTCGTTCCATTCGGGATTAACATGATCAGCTATTGATTCTATGGAGGAATTTAACAGCTCAGCAAGAAAAACAAAACAAATCACGATTATCAGCAATGCCCAGTCGTAATGATTTAACTTCAATGCTATTCCCATTATGATTGCTGCAACTGTTGCAAGAATATGAATCCTCGAATTATGCTCAAACTTAAAAAGCGATCGCAGTCCATCAAAAGCAAACCTGAAACTTTTAAATCTTGATTTCAATGAAAATTTATTCGGGTTCATGTTGCGACTGGAGGTGAAATGTTAATCTTTGAGACATCTGACACTAAAGCCATATTTCTTACTCCTGTGATCAGTTATGAAATTGGCACCGGCATAATAGAGACCTGTAAACCATAGTTCATCATTATCAGTTGAGGAAGCTGACCAGAATGAGGTATACGATAAAACCGATGAGAAAGTGCTTTCAAAATACCGTACGCCTGCTCCCCTGGCAGTGAAACCACTGCTGTTATCAGCACCTGTATTCGGAGAAAGCCAATGCGTTGTACCCGCTTCTTTTAATTTACCTCCAACCGTAATCGAATCGCCAAGAAAATCCCTGAGTATCTGCCATTCGCCTTTTCCGGGAACATGCCATCCCATGGGACAAAGCTTCCCAGTGCTGACAGCATATCCATTGTATAAACCTCCATACTCAGTTTTAAAGGAAGCCTCATCATTATTGTACCAGCAATAACCCGGTGTTATCAGATCGCTCCAGCTAGTTCCATCTTCTGTAAGAGGAATGATGGTTCCGTCATTAAATGTGGTGGTTTGAAGATTCTCAGCCATCCATACCTGATTGCCAATGGTAACAGCACTGAATATATTCCCATCCTGGTCAGTCAAAGGCAATGAAACCTTTGCTTCTTTTTTGCACCCGTAGAATAT
>DCFT01000150.1 GCA_002319885.1 Bacteroidales bacterium UBA1797 | reverse complement strand
GGGTGGCTTTCTTTTGATTCTTTTCTCAAACGTAAGCCCCGGCCGGACCAGGTCGATTTTGAAGGACTTCAATACCTTGTCAACGATTATATTTTCTCCTACGGATACTCTTCGTCACTGATATTCAGTAAAAAGACTCATACTATGCGGAAAGCTGATGTAGTTGCTTTTTCACCCGATTATGATAGCGGCATCATTTCCTCAGGTTCATTTTCTTCCCTCCATGGTGCTGATAATGAGATAGGATCGATTAATAAATTGTTCGTGGTTAAGAGCTTTAAAGGGGCAAATGCTACTAAAGCAAATTTTTTAAAAGAATTAGGCCATCCTGCTATTTTTCATCTTGCTATGCATTCCATGCCTGACAGTGTAAATTCAAAGTACTCTTACCTGATGTTCGCTAATCATAACAATTCTTCTCAGGATGCAAAGCTGTACAATTATGAGATAAGCCTTACCAGGATAGAATCTCCGATGGTTGTCCTGAGTGCCTGTAATTCAGGAACAGGTACTCTTTATTCAGGAGAGGGCTTGATGAGTCTGGCCAGGGGTTTCAGACTTGCAGGTGCATCATCTGTGATAATTACTGCCTGGGACATAAATGACGAAGTGAGCGCCGGAATTATGACAGATTTCTACCGCTATCTTGCTGGAGGCAAAGAAAAGAATGAGGCAATGCATCTTGCAAAACTGGACTATCTGAAGAATTCTTCACCCGCATTTAAAGATCCCTATTACTGGGCAGCTTATGAAGTATTTGGTGACAATTCTCCTGTGGAGCGGAACTTATCACTTATTGAAATCTGTTTAAGTGTTGTTGTATTGCTGATAGCCGGATCACAGGCATTCTATTTTATACGGCGCAGGATTCTCTCTGACCGTTCGCGGTAAAAACCATCGGATCGTGACAGAAAATCAAAACATTCAGCGGCTTTCTTTCGATTGTCTGTTTTAAGATATGCCAGACCCAGATACCATTTTGATTCTTTCACGTACTCTCCCGAACCATTTGCAACTTCTTCAAGCAGGTTTATGGCCTGATCGTAGTTATTAAGTGCAAGTTCTGATATCCCCAGAAGAAATTTTGGAGACACAGCCATCGGATCTTCCCGTAAAGTCTCTGAAAACCCTGTGGCAGCTTCCTGGTAATTACCATTTTTATAGCTTATAATTGCCGTGGAATAGATACTTGTTTCATTGTTATTCAGGCTCCTTGTAACAGGTGAAACTGCATCAAAAGGTTTATAATATGAAATAAATAGTTTTTCCGGATTTGAGGAGGGGAGAAGAGTTCTTATAAGCAGGAAAGCCCCGAGTAACGCAGCAGCTGAGAGGGTTGTATATCGTACGAAGATGTTCTTTCCTGATCGTTTCCGATGCCCGTCGTTCACAACTTTCACTTCTTCACTTTCCCTGGAGTTGATGGTATCTGTTATGAAATCTTGGATCTCTTTACTTTTCCGGTCAGCTACACCGATCTTTTGTTTCTTCTCATGCCACTCCTTTACCCACTCGGCAGTAATGTCGTTCAGTTTATTTTCGTCTATTTCCTGTTTGATAAAATTTATCTCATCCCTCAGATCTTTATCAGAATCATTATCTGAAAATATATCTCTGATGAAATTTTCGTTTTCATTGTTGCCAGTTTTGTTCCTATTATAATTCAGGATCATATCCTTTGCAGTTTCGCGTGCATGGGATAGACCCGGGTCGTTTTTAACATCCTCCAGGTCGAGTCTTCCTTTCATATAATCACCTATTGTTTCAAAGAGAGCAGAATCACAGCTGTCAGATATCAGATCATCTTCAAAATCATTTCGGGTACTGTTCCTGAAATTTTCTGCCGGTTTACCGTTAATATTTCTGATCTGTTTGCCTGACATTGTTTACTCTTGTTGCTGGTTACTTGTCACTTGTTCATTAATATGCTTTAATCAGATTATTAGTTTTTATCTCCTCCCTCACGCCTCACACCTCACGCCTTACGCCTCACACCTCTAATGTACCACCTCTCTGGCTGCTATCTCGGTACTTCTTATCTGTTTATAACCAGGATGTCTCTTCACCTTCTCTGTGAGTTCGCTCTGAGCTTCGCATTTTTTCTTTCTCACATAACCATAAGTGTATCCCAATCTATCGGCAATCTCCTGCGGAGAGACCTCTTGCCAGTAAAGAGTGAGAATTTTTTTGCTTATAGGATCGAGTGTCTCAAAAACGTCATGGAATATTTTTTCGTACATCTGATGATCGATCATCTCCGTAATATCTTTTTCATTTTCAGGCTCATCCCTTTTAGAAAGATAATTTGATGCGGCCTGACGTTTGTCGAGAACTGTTTTCCAGAGATGTTCACAAACACTATAAAGAAAAGTCTTGAATTTACAGGTAAGTGAAAATTCTTTGTTATCGAGCTTTTCAAGCATTATAATTAGTCCATCCTGAAAAATATCATGAGCATCATCGCTGGTACCACCCTTCTGATATACCATCAGCCTGATCATAGGCATATACCTGTCCGACAGGTAATGAACCACATAGCTCTGACGGTTTCTCAGACATTCGATAATCTCTGTATCAGTGTATTCTTTCACACCACTTAATAATTACTCTTTGACTTTCTAATACTATTCAAATATAGTTAATTTTTCAATTCGCAACTGTTTAACATAAATTCACTCTCTATAATCATGAACAAAATAATCACATTCCCGAACCTTCATTAGGAAATGCATTACATTTAGCTTTTAAAAGATATAGAAATTGAGGTAACAAATTAGTGACTATTCCTATTAACACTATGTTTTGATCCTTACAATTTTATTAAAATTTTGTAATGGATTGAGAATGTGTGTTTTGTCGGTTCAGGGGATTGAATAGGCAGAATAATTATCTATTTTGTAGCAATAGCCAGTGTATGAAGTTCAATAAAAACAGCATAGGTATGAGAACAGTAACCTCTCCGGATTATCTGAATTGTCGCTTCGCGAAAGAGGTGGAAGAACAATTAAACAATGCAGGAGACCTTTTTTTCCAGGCCATAGCAAATGCTGATGGTGTTCCGTATCAGTTCATATTCGGTACTGGTAATGAGGAAGGATATTACATAAATGTTGGATACGGTATTAAACAGCTGTTGGGTGTGACACCTTCCGAATTCACAGAACCGTTTTTTGTACGTCTGATCGAGGAGATAAATCCAGTCTCTGACGATATTCCAAAAGCCCGTTCCGAATCGCGTGAGAGAATTATCAAAGGAGAAATTCAGAAATATAAAGCAGAGATACTGGTGAATACTCCTGACGGTGTAAAAAAGTGGATAAAAGATTCTGCGATACCCGTTACAGACGATAAGACAGGCAGAGTAACTGGTTTGCTTGGGATTTTCAATGATATCACTGAACACAAACAAACTCTCATTCAACTTGATAAAGCGCTTGAAAGAGCGAGCGAGAGCGATCGTTTGAAAACGGCATTTCTGAATAATTTGCCTCATGAGATCAGGACCCCGTTAAATGCGATAGTCGGATTTTCAACCCTTCTTGGGGAACCCGGACAAGACATGAATGACAGGATGGAATTTAGTGATATAATAACTCATAGTTCCGATCACCTGCTGGAAATAGTTGATGATGTTCTTGAGATCTCCAAGATCGAAGCTAAGATCGTAAGGGTCATAAGAAAAGAAGTAAATCTAAATCAGATGTTTCAACGAGTCTATGACCGTTTTAAACCATTAGCAAATGAAAAGAATATTATTCTGCGATACGATACCCCAATTGACGAAAGGGAAATCATCATAATTTCTGACAGTTATAAAATTTTCCAGTCGCTTACAAACATCATTGGTAATGCAATCAAGTTCACAAAGGCAGGAAAAGTGGAATTCGGGTTCTGTATCAAGGAAGGAAAGATTGAATTTTATATTTCCGATACAGGTATCGGAATTGCTCAGGAACACCAACCTAATATCTTCAAACCATTCTACCAGGCTGAAAGCAGTAGCACAAAGCGGCCTGAAGGAACCGGTTTGGGGTTATCTATTGCCAAAGCTTATATTGAGTTGCTTGGAGGCAGGATATGGTTCAAGTCGGAACCAGGCGAAGGATCGGTATTTTATTTTACAATCCCCAACGAACGACGGCTGACTATTTAGACCACTGATTGGCCTTTGTCTGAAGAGTTCTTATTTCCTTCATATACACCCATTAATTTACGGAGGTAAAAGCACTGAACCGCTGCAAAATGCTGTTGGGGAAACTTTTCTGAAAATCTAATATTCCAGATTTAGTACGTCAGAATTCATATCACTTTAAGACATGTAAAGTGATGTCAAATGTTCTGTATACCAACTTTTTATTTTGTCAATTAAATTTTAAGAATGATTTCTTTCTATCTTTAATAACTCATAAAGCACCCTTAACAAATAAATTTCCACAAGAAATGTTCCGACGCAACAATACAAAGAATCTGTTCGTTAAACTCCATAGCCATCTTCTGCCGATGAAACGATGGCACCATATCGAATACATGAATGGGAGGCAGGGATTAATAAATAAACAGTAGTTTTTAACCTGAAAATAATTTCATCATGAAAAAAATGAGTTTCAGTAAAGTATTTTTAAGTTTAAACATACTGGCTTTGATGTCACTGTCCGGTACTGCGATGGCACAGCAGGAACTCAAAACTACTGAAAGTGATTACCATCCAAAGGCGATGGAAAGTGTGGCTTTGGCGAAGGAAACAATTAGCCGGATATTGAATGATAAATGTGTCTCGATCAGAGATACTAGCGTTTCAAAGGAAAAAATAAAATATAAAAAAGCCGTGATTTCTGATGAGGGAATAGAATTGGATATGAAATCAGGGAATAAAATGATATACTTTTCAAAGTTATTTGGTGATGAGGAGATACTTCTTAGGATGCAGTATTACCTTTATTATGAGACAAAAACCGGTGAAAAAGATGTAGACAGGTATTACGATGAAATTGTCGGGACGAACAATATCTGTTTCGCGAATTCTAAAGGCGGCTTTGGTATTACCATGCCTAATCCTTCCAGTTATCCTGTATGTAACAGACAACTGGCTGATGCTTTATTAACCATTCAGAAGAAATTAAATGCTCAGAGCTATGGTTCCAGACTTGAAGCATTTAAGCAAATAGCAAAAACATATTATGCTTTAAAAACCAAACCTTCAATTTCTGAAGAAGAACGGAAATTCATTGTTCAGGCCAATTTTCACAATCAGCAAAAAGATTATAAAAAAGCAATCGAACTTTATAAAAAAGTGATAGAAACAGATCAAACAGCTTATCCGGCAGCCTATTATAACCTTGCCCTGCTTTTTGCCCAGTTAAGCAATTTTGATACAGCAATTTTTTACATGCAGGAATATCTCATTCTGGAGCCGGAAGCACAGGATTCAAGGGCGGCACAGGACAAAATCTATGAATGGGAGACAGAGATTAATAAATAAACTCAGAAAAACATTTATACACTATAATCTATGAAAACAATTAAGGTAGTACAAATAACTTCAATATTTATTATTCTGCTTTCCCTGACAACAGCATCTTCTGCTCAACAAAAACAGAAAAATAATGCAACCTCAGCAAGTATAACGTCAGATTATCAGCCTAAAATTTTAAATTTTGATTTAAAATCAGACGTGGATAAGAAAAGGCTGTCAGATTTGCTCAAGACATGTTGGATCTTATTGGATGGACGTACCGTTTCTTATAAAAATATAGATGTTAATAGCGATAGCACTTCTATCATACTTGACCGGGATACAAAAACAATTATAAGTTACGCTGATCTTGATTATTGTTTATCCGTAAGTAAGCAACAATGGGAACAACACTTTAAGGGGATAAAATACTTTATCCAGTTTGGGGACAATTGCACTTTAAATTATGACCATAACAACTATACTAAAGCAGAAGAGTTATGTGATATCCTATATACTTTGCAACATCAGGTTAATGTGAAAAATGCTTTGTTGATATTGACAGATTTTAAACAATTAGCCGAGCAATATCGTAATGCAATTCCAAAACCTGAAGTGTCGGAAGAGCAGAGAAAGTACATTGTTCAGGCAAATCTTTTTTCCCAGGAAAAAGATTACAAAAAAGCTATCACGGCTTATAATAAATTTGTTGAAGTAAATCCAACAGCTTACCCTGCAGCTTACTATAATCTTTCGTTGCTTTATAGCCAGGTAAATTTTTTCGACAAGGCTATTCTGAACATGAAAAAATATCTTCTTTTAGTCCCCGATGCTTCAGATGCAAGGGCAGCACAGGATAAAATCTATGAATGGGAAACTAATTTTGCAAATTAATGTTCAACAGATAAGCAAAAGCAAAAACATGAGAATATGAAGAATGGTATCAGTCTTCGTTTATTTTGTGGATTGTTCCTGGGTATGTTCCTACAGGTTACTGCTTTTCCACAGGCGGGTTTAACTAATTCCGGAAAGACTCAGGAACAGGAGAGAAATGAGGCTGGAAATGGCTTCGATTATGGTAATAAATCAGGCAGTGCACTTCAGCAACTTGAAGACATGACCGGGAAAAATATTTCTAATTCTAACTCTGATAATCAGCAATATACCAGATCGGCATCTACAATAAAAAAAACAAATACTATTTCTGCAAAAGCTGCATTTCAGAACAGTATTAAGATGGAACTGGCTAGTGGTATTGCGAATGCTTTTTTCAGTCTTATTTTTAGCGATAACTCTCAATCCGATCAGAAAGCGGTTGAAGAACAAAGGGAAAAAGCGGCACTTCTCGCTCAAAGAGCCGCGGAAGAAAAACACTTCAGTGATTCGGTTGCGCAAGTAAAATACGAGAAAATGATGCAATCGTACAAAACTCTGAATAACACCGGCAGCATCCAGTTCAAGACATTACCGACAACAACTGCGCAGTTTAAAACACTTGACGATCCCGGCGCCCCTTTGACTATGGAAGATAAAGAACGGCAAAAAATAAAAAAACATGGAATTAATATTACATGGGATTATACATCATGGGCCGGAATATCTCCGGATAACAACAGGATAGAAGAGACTCCGGTTTCAGCGGACGAAAATGAATCGGATAAATTCCTGAATGAATCAATCAAAAAAATCGAAACGTTCGAAGGAGGCCGGGTGGCAGCTCTGGCAGGGAGGTTTATGATAAATATTAAAAATGGAACTATGTCTTACCTTAAAGATGCTTCCGATGCGGCAACAAGTGGAAATATATCTAAAATGGAAGAAGCCGGACAATTTGATTTGCGAAAACTGACATCAAATGCTATTTTTAGTACGGCAAAAGAAACTGCTGGTTCATATATTGATCAGGGGAAGGACTTTCTAAATGAAGAATTAAAAGATGCTAATTTTGCAATAATGAAATCCGGAGGACTGACGCTGCTTCAGAATTATAATATCTATGGTCATGTATCTGATGCCTGGAAAGTGCCTTTGAGATCATATTAGCAGATAAAAATTATAAAATGAAAAAAGCAATTACTGCTTTCATGGTATTCCTGTGTTTTTCAGGTGCTCAAATGATAAGTGCGCAGCAAAAAAACACATTACGTTATGAGATAATGCTTAGCAGCAATATGCTGGAACCTTCGCTGAAAAATGATCATTTTCTGAATATTCTTGATATATCTCCCGGAAAATACATAACTATTTCTTCTGACAGGAAAATCTATATGTTGGGATGGGGTGGCATAAATCAGTTTGGACAGGCAACAGATAGCACTATCAGTTCATTTGCTTTTGCATCTGATGGCCTGTTAATGGCAATTGTAAATGACAGGTTGTGCTATATGAATGATAAGGGAATCCTTGTTACACTTGTCAAATTACCCGATGCAAACATGGGAATATCAGAAGGGAAAGATGTAATGTACTTATTTAATCAAAAAAAAGAAGATGAAAAGTACAGATTGTATGCGTTTGCAAAAGGAGGCAGATATAAACAGCTTTTAGTTTCACCTTTGCCTTTAACTGCCGTTGTTGAAATGGATGATTCACTGTATATTGCTATAGGAAGTGGTATTTTTTCTTATTCTCCTGAAGATAGCAAACTAAACCTTGTTGCGGGGTTTCAAAAAGATAATGAAATAAAATCAGTGACTGTTGATCCGATAAACAGCATCCTCTATATTGCAACCCGCGATGCCATATATGCTCTTCAAAATGAAAGCCTGGTTTTAGTTACAAGTGATTTTGGAGGAGGGATCATTAAATATTTCGATAAGGGTCTTATTATATTTAATCCTGAAACCAGCGATATTATTCGGATTGTTAATATAGCCGGTTCAATTGTTTTTTAAATACCGCTATTATAACTAAGCCTGTTTAATCTGTCTTTAACAGGCCTTGAATTCCTTGTATCAGATCTTCAAAAGATTTTATAGTCAAAGGAGGAATATTTTTCCCTTTCAGATAAAGGCTAATTGCTTTCTTTTAAATAAATTTATAGAAGATTTGTTCCATTATGCAGACTTCTAAAATTCAATTTTATTCCATAATCTAAAGCTTCAGTCATGGAAAGCAAAAATCGTCGCGAATTTCTGAAAAAAGGTCTTCTGGGTATAACGGGAGCAGCCTTATTACCATCTGATCTGAATTTTGGCGTTAAGAATGATATTCTAAGGAGTGTCCGGCCTGAATTGCCATTCCGTATTCTGGGAAAAACCGGCATCAAAACCCCATTGCTTAGCATGGGCACAAGTAGTGCAACTGCATCGGGATTCGTAAGAGCTGCTTATGAAGCAGGAATAAATGTGTTTTTTTCTGCTACTTATTACGGTGAAGGTAATAATGAAAAACTTGTTGGGGAAGGACTGAAAGGCCTGCCCCGTGATACGTTTATTGTTGGTACTGCTGTTCCTGCTGACGGTCTTGACGTCCGAACAGGGAAATTTATAAAAACTTTTGATACAAAAGCGTATATCAAAAAAGCTGAAGAAAGTCTGAAACGCTTCGGTCTTGATCATGTGGATTTTTTTCTGTTCCCCTACGCCGGGAAAATGGAAGTAGTACTAAATGAAGGCGTTTTGAGAGCTTTAGAGCAACTAAAAGACCAGGGAAAAACAAGGTTCGTTGGAATTGCATCCCATAGTGATACTGCAGAGGCTTTGATGGCAGCAGCAAATTCAGGGGTTTATGAACTGGCAATGATTGCATATAATTACAAAACAACCAACACAGAATCTTTACACACATCAATTGAAAGGGCAATCAAGGCAGGGATGGGAATTGTAGCTATGAAAACTACTGCCGGCGCGTTTCGTAATAAATCAGGGCCTCTTCTGAATACGAACGCTGCTTTAAAATGGGTTCTGCAGAATGAAAACATATCTTCGGTTGTGTCTGGTATGTCATCCCTGGAAGAGTTGCAAAAAAACCTTGCGATGATTCAAAACCTTAAGATGTCAGATCAGGAACTGAAAGACCTGAAACTTACAAGTCGTGATACAGAACCTGGTCTGTATTGCCAACAATGCAAAAAATGTATTTCACAATGTCCATATAGTCTTGATATACCAACTATTATGAGGAGTTATATGTATGCTTACGGATATAAAAATATTGATCAGGCATGGCATACTATAGCTGGAGTCGATATCTCAGACAATCCTTGCGAGAAATGCACTACCTGCACTGTATCCTGCACTGCCGGCTTTGATGTAAAGACTAAAATTCTCGATATATCCCGATTAAAACATGTCCCTCCGGATTTTATCAAAGCCTGAAACATTTCCAAAGATCAGTGGTAGAGATGGCTATCGCTTCGGTAGGGATCTTCGCATTGCTTCGATTTGTATTTAATTGACTTCTTCATTTGAGACAGTCTCATGCCAGGACTTCATCTATAAAAAATAATCAGATTTTTACTTCGAAAGCAATCTGTTTCGGAGGTTCCATGTTTCCGCATTTCTTTTTTTAAAAGGAAAGCTCGACTCGTGCAACGATACATATTATTTTATGTCTTTTATACAAGGAAAACGAAAATGCATCTAAGTCTTAGTTATAAACTGAAAATTGCTGTTTCTTAATAACTCAAAGGTATATTCCGGATGAAAAATATCTTCTATATTTTATCTGTTTTGCTGATAACTATTGCCTGTATATATCAGAAGCCGGAAAATGCAGAAATAAAATTTTTAAATAATGCTGTCGGCATGGCAAAAGCTGCAAATAAGTTATTGATTATTGAAATCTGGGCCCCGGATGGTGAGCCAGGTGTCAGATTAAAACATGACATATTTGAGAATGAGAAGAACCGGGAATTTCTGAGTGAAAATTTCTTGAGCCTAAAAGTATCTCCTGATGACTCTGTTTATAATCCTTTACTAAAACATTTTAATCTTGAAAATCAAAGTTCTGTGATTATTATGGATAAGAATGGGAACGAAATTGACCGCACAGTCAGCTACGACGGCAACAGCGAAGAATACCTGCAATTTCTTCTTGATGTTTCGGAAGGCAGAAACTTGTACAGTGTTGTTTTTTCAACCTATAAAAAGGATTCATTGAATGTCAATAGTAATTATGTTCTGGCCAAAAAATTATTATTAAGACACCAGCTGATAGATGCTATTAAACACTTTGACAGGGTTTTGCAGTTTGATCCGGAAAATAAGTTCGGTCACAACCCGGAATGCATTTTAAAAATTACAGGAAGCGAGATTGCTCTTACCTGCTGCAACACGGCCGAATAACTTGTGTTTGTGTTGTAATGATCCAATTTTGTTGATTTATCCTTTCAAATATTACTAAAAAGACTTTCTGCCGGTGATGTAAAAGAATGTAATTTTATAGCCGGGAATTTTACCAATATTGGATCAACGTATACATGGAAGAATCAAAACATATAAAACTGAATCAGGCGAAATGGAATAAATGGTCTGAAAGTGCCGATGGAAAAGGATGGCTGTATGACTATTTGCGAAGAGCCCAGCTGGGTGTGATTTCATTATTAGATATCAAAGAAAAGACGGACTTTCTTGACATCGGCTGCGGAACCGGATGGGCAGTGGGAAAAGTTGCAGAACTGGCAGACAATAAAGGATCATTTTATGGCGTGGACCTCTCATCAGGGATGATTGAAAAAGCAAAAGAAAAATTTAAAGATGATGGTAATTTTCATTTTATCGTGGCTAATGCAGAATCCATCCCGCTGGCAGATGATTCATTTGATAACATTATCTGCACCAATTCTTTCCATCATTATTTACATCCCGGTAAAGCAATGAAAGAGATGCATCGTCTTCTAAGGAAAGGGGGCAAATTATTTATACTTGATCCTGCAGCTGATTCCTGGTTTATAAAGGTAGTAGATAAAATAATTAAATTTATTGAACCTCAGCATGTTAGGATCTACAGCACCGATGAATTCAAAAGACTAATGTCCGATGCAGGATTAACTCATACTGGCTTTAAAGTAATAACAGGAAGGCAAAAAGTTCAAATAGGAGAAAAGCTCTAATATTATAAAATCTTTTATCCCAATTCACTTTCTGATATGCTCACACCTTTATATCTTCATTTTTGTTAGTCGGTTAAAAAAAATGCCGGACTAACAGAAGAGTATAATGAGTTGCTATTAGATTGGAAGGGTAATTTGAATATGATTGCCGGTAATAAAATATCAATAGAATTACTTTATATTTGTTTTGCTAAATCACCAAAAAACAGACTATGGCAACCCGAAGAACATTTCTCAAAAATTCATTAATTGGTGCTGGTGCACTGATTCTCTCTCCTTCCTTAGATCTTAAAGCTGTAAATAATGCAGAACTGAAGATTTCCCTGGCTGAATGGTCATTACACAGGGCTCTTCAGGAAGGCAAAATCGATCATCTCGATTTTCCCGGGATAGCAAAAAATCAGTACAATATTTCGACTGTAGAATATGTAAATGGTTTTTTTGGAGGAACGAAAATGGATTTTAAGGAAGCAGGGAAAAATTCAGCTTACCTTAATGAGTTGCTAAAAAGGAGTAAAGATGCGGGTGTATTTAATCATCTCATTATGGTTGATGATGAAGGACCCCTTGCTCTTCCCGACGATAAAGTGAGATTAACCGCGGTTGATGATCATAAAAAGTGGATTGAAGCTGCGAAATTATTGGGTTGTTTAACAGTACGTGTAAATCTTCATGGTGATGGTTCACCTGATGCAAAGAAGATCGCATCTATCGATTCCCTGTGCCGTCTCGGTGATTTTGCCAAACCGATGCATATCAATATTGTTGTGGAAAATCATGGACACGAATCTTCAAACGGAGCCTGGGTTGCAGACGTAATGAAACAGGTAAATCATTCTAATGTAGGCACTCTTCCTGATTTTGGTAATTTTTGTCTATCCCAGGACTGGGGGACTACCCAGGACGAATGTGCAGATTATTATGACCGGTACAAGGGTGTTAAAGAAATGATGCCATTTGCCAAGGGAGTAAGTGCAAAGACCTACGATTTTGACAGCAACGGAGAACAGCCAAAAATGGATTATAAGCGGTTGATAGATATTGTAAAAGCATCGGGCTTCAGGGGATATATTGGAGTCGAATTCGAAGGTAATACACAGCCTGAAGATGAGGGTATCCGTAAAACAAAATTGTTGCTTGAGAAATATATCTGATTGTTCAATTCATATGTTAATATTTCTTAATAATCATCTTTGAAGAGAAGCAACTCTTTTTAATTAGATTTTAAGCAATATCTTTGTTGGCAATTTTGTCAAAAGTAATTGTCAGGAGTGCCGACTAAAGAATGCCATGCCGTGATAAAAAGTCCACGGAAAACATCTAAATACTTAATCATAATAAATCAGTTATTCCGGAAACACAATTCCAGAATTAAGATATTTCAAAATAAGCACTTTTCAGTTGAACAAAATTTAATTAATACATAGAATAAGATGAGGACATCGTTTTTAGTGATTTGTTTGTTGGTAATTGTTTCAATGTCGTGTAAACATGAAGAAAAAAATGTAACAGGAGGTAAAATAGTTAAGGATTATTCAGTACTCACGATGGTCCCCAAATCGGTCACTGTACATCAGGATTTTCCAGCCACGATTCAGGGACAACGTGTCATTGAGGTAAGACCAATGATAAATGGATATTTGCAGGAGATTTATGTTAATGAAGGGGATCATGTTAAGAAAGGTCAGCTGCTTTTTAAAATTAATAATCCGCAATATGAACAGGAGGTGTTGACGGCTAAAGCCAGTATTAATAGTGCGGTAGCGAATGTTAATACAGCCAAAATGGAAATAGATAAGGTTAAACCTCTGGTTGAAAAACAGATAGTAAGTGATTTCAGGTTGCAGTCTGCCGAACTCACTCTTCAGACAAAAGAAGCCGCACTTGAGCAGGCAAAGGTTGCACTGGCAAATGCAGAGACAAATCTTAGTTACACTATTCTGAAAAGCCCACAGGATGGTATTATAGGGATGATACCATATAAAACAGGGGCACTTGTCGGGAGCAATAGTTCAGAAGCATTAACGACACTTTCTGATATTAGTGAAGTCTTTGCGTATTTCTCGTGGAACGAAAAACAACTACTCGATCTGTTGTCTGAATCTCCGGGTGTTACGATAGAGGAAAAAATGAAGAATATCCCACCAGCAACACTTATTCTGTCTAACTCCGCCAAATATCCCCTGACAGGAAGAGTTGAGATGGCCAGCGGACTAATTTCGACCGAGACAGGTTCTGCAACTTTTAAAGCTGTTTTTTCTAATCCTGCAGGTTTGATCAGAAGCGGCTCCAGCGCTACTATCAGCATTCCTGAAGTTAAAGACAGTGTTTTAGTTGTTCCTCAGAGTGCAACCTATGAATTACAGGATAAACGTTTCATTTGTACCGTCGGTCAGGATAATAAAGTGACAGCTGTTCCTATTATAGCAACCTCTAGTGATGACGGACATTATTTCTTTGTGTCTGAAGGTCTTAAGGCCGGTGACAGAGTTGTTCTTGATGGTGTCAGTTCTCTGAGAGACGGAACGACAATAATTCCGAAGGAAGTAAATGCCATAAGTTACTACGGCAAAATCAACTAGTCGATTTAATTGAAAAAGCAATCAGATGTTTAAAAGATTTATAGAACGCCCTGTTCTAAGTACGGTGATTTCTATCATTATTGTAATGATTGGAATACTTGGTCTTATAAAATTGCCAATATTACAGTACCCCGACATAGCACCTCCGACAGTTAGCGTTTCAGCAAATTATGCAGGTGCGAATGCAGAAGTAGTTTTGAATAGTGTCATTATTCCTCTCGAAGAACAGATAAATGGAGTAGAGGGGATGACTTATATGACTTCGAGCGCTACGAATGACGGAAATGGATCAATAAATGTATATTTCAAAGTAGGCGCCGACCCGAATATGGCTGCCGTGGATGTACAGAACAGAGTATCTTCAGCTTCAGGGATACTGCCAGCTGAGGTAACACGTGCAGGTGTTTCAGTACGAAAGCAGCAAAACGGGATGTTGCTTATATCAGCTCTCTACAGTGATAATCCGGCTTACGATCAGGTCTTCCTGCAGAATTATGCTGAGATAAATCTTATCCCAAAACTGAAAAGAGTCAACGGCGTAGGAAGCGCAGGTGCCTTTGGATCAATGACCTATTCAATGCGCATCTGGCTAAAACCGGATATCATGTCAGTGTACGGACTTGTACCTGCCGATATAATTTCGGCATTACACGATCAGAGCATTGAAGCAGCACCGGGCAAATTCGGAGAACAGGGCGACCAGAGCTTCCAGTATGTGATAAGATATACCGGAAAGCTCAAATCCGTAGAAGAGTTTGAGAACGTGATTATTAAGTATCAGAATAATGGTCAGTTCCTGCGTTTAAAAGATGTGGCCAGGGTAGAATTAGGTGCTTTGTCATACAACAGCGACGTGCTTGTAAATGGCAAGCCTGCGACAAACGTTGCCATTAGCCAGACACCCGGATCAAATGCCAGGGATGTAATAAAGGAGTCATTAAAAGTACTTGATGAGGCTTCTAAATCGTTTCCGGAAGGAGTACATTACACCAATATGGTTAATGCCAATAAGTTTCTCGATGCTTCGATTGAGAAGATCATAAGAACACTTATAGAAGCTTTTTTACTTGTATTTATTGTTGTATACCTCTTTCTTCAGGATTTCCGTTCTACTCTTATCCCTGCTATCTCCGTACCGGTTGCAATAATCGGAACATTCTTCTTTTTAGACTTGTTCAACTATAGTTTAAATCTGCTTACCCTTTTTGCCATGCTTCTTGCGATAGGCATCGTGGTTGACGATGCTATTGTGGTAGTAGAAGCTGTTCATGCAAAGCTCGACCAGGGATATACTTCTGCCCGAAAGGCATCTATTGATGCGATGAGTGAAATATCTGTTGCAATTATTTCTATCACTCTCGTTATGGCTTCGGTATTTATACCGGTTACGTTTATTTCGGGATCATCGGGGGTTTTTTATAAACAATTTGGTGTAACACTTGCAATTGCAATTATCATCTCTGCTGTAAATGCTCTTACCCTGAGCCCCGCACTTGCCGCCATATTCCTTAAGCCAAAAAATAAAGAGATAAAGAAGAAAGGCGGAATACAGCAATTCTATACTCTTTTTAACGCGGGATTCAATGCCGGGAGGGAAAAATATATCAGCTATGTGACATTTTTGTCCACGAAAAAATGGATTGTCATTGGTGCAGTCGTGCTGTTTAGTGTCGGCCTTTACGTTTTAATGAAAACCACTCCATCAGGTTTTGTGCCTGAAGAAGATATGGGTACAATTTTTGTAAATATCAGCCTTCCTCCGGCATCCTCACTGGAACGTACGACAATTATTACAAACAAAGTGGATAGTATCTCACGTACCATACCGCAGGTAAACAATGTGTTACGCATGTCGGGACGGAGCATGATAGCAGGAGCAGGAAGCTCATATGCGATGGTCATACTCGAACTTAAGAAATGGGATGAAAGGAAAGGCGTTAGTAATAAGGATGTTATTGCGTCTCTGTTTAAAAAGACATCCGGGATCAGGGATGCCATTATAATGCCATTTTCGCTGCCAACTATAAATGGGTTCGGTATGAACAGCGGTTTCTCATTTGAATTGCAGGATAAAGGTGGACATACTATAGCGCAATTTTATAAAGTTGCCCAGGAATTTTTGACTGCTTTAAATAAAAGGCCTGAAATTCAATTCGCCAGCACAACATTTAATCCTAATTTTCCACAGTACCTTCTGAGTGTAAATGTTCCGAAGATCAAAGAAGCCGGTATCAACGTGAGCGATATAATGAATGCAATGCAGGGATACTTCGGTGGAATCTATGTAGACAATTTTAATCAATTTGGCAAGCAGTATCGTATTATGCTTCAGTCTGATGCTACTTACCGGGCTAATGAGGAAGGATTAAATAAAGTATATGTCCGTACAGGAAATAATAAAATGGCTCCGATAACTGAATTTATTACACTTACCAAAACTTTCGGACCCGAAAGTATCTCCAGGTTTAATTTATTTACTTCAATGTCTGTAAACGGATCCCCGAATAAGGGATTTGGATCAGGAGAGGCGCTTACAGCTATAAAAGAAGTGGCTGCACAGTCTCTGCCTTTGGGCTATGGTTATGAATTTTCAGGTGTCAGCCGCGAAGAACAAAACAGCGGTTCGCAGGCTATATATATTTTCATATTAAGTCTGCTGTTTGTCTATTTTCTTTTAAGTGCTCTGTATGAAAGTTATCTGCTGCCATTCGCAGTATTGCTTTCTCTGCCGGTAGGCCTTGCGGGTACTTTTGTCTTTGCCAGGATTTTTGGAATAGACAATAATATTTATATGCAGATTTCACTGATAATGCTTATAGGTCTTCTCGCCAAAAATGCTATCCTGATTGTTGAATTTGCATCAACACGGAGAGAACATGGCATGTCGATAGTAAAAGCAGCCACAGAGGGAGCAAAAGCCCGGTTGCGGCCTATTTTAATGACATCGCTTGCTTTTATCTTCGGCATAATGCCATTAATGTTTGCTGCAGGTGCCGGAGCATACGGAAACAGATCAATAGGGACATCTGCTGTCGGAGGAATGTTGTTCGGCACTTTATTTGGAGTTCTCGTAATACCGGTCTTATTCATAATTTTCCAGACTCTCCAGGAAAAAGTAAGCGGGAAAAAGGATTCTTCAGACGATTCAAACACTGAAATAATTACTGCACAAAATTGATCATTATGTATTTAAAAAATATTTTCAAGACTAAAATTCTCTTTATCTGTTTTTCGGTAATGTTAATTTTTCTTGGTTCATGTAAGGTTCTTCAACCATATAAACAACCTGATATGTTATCAGAAGAAAAATTATTCAGGGATCTGGCAACCAGCGACAGTACAAATATTGCCAATATACCCTGGAAAAGCTTATTTTCTGATACTCTTTTGCAAAACCTTATTGAAGAAGCAATTAACAATAACCCCGATCTTCAGATTGCAATTGCCCGTATCAAGAAGGCAGAAGCCGGTTTAAAGCAGAGCAGGGCCGCTTTTTTCCCTTCATTAAACGCTTCAGGAAATGCATCATTTCAGAGTAATACCACTGCGGTTCCGGGTATTCCGGAGTCATACCAGTTTTACGGGACTTCCAGCTGGGAAGCTGATATCTGGGGCAGGTTAAGAAGTACAAAACGTGCCAATCTGTCTTTATTTCTTGAGAGTCAGGCCTTCAGAAGAGCAGTGCAAACACAACTTATTGCCAATGTAGCTGATGACTATTATGCTTTGCTGGCTCTCGATTCTAAACTCCGGGTTACGGAAAAGACGATCGAATACCGGAATTCAGATGTGGAAACAATGAAATTGATGAAGGACAATGACCTTGTTACCGGAGCTGATCTTGTACAGAGTCAGGCTAATCTCTATTCAGCAAAAGTTACAATACCTGAAATCAAGGAGAGCATATATGAAACTGAAAACGCACTGAGCGTCATGCTGGGTCGCAACCCGGGCCCCATATCCCGTGGTTCACTCGATGACCAGGAAACACCGGTTGATCTGAAAACAGGAATACCTGCCCAGCTGCTGGCCAACCGGCCTGATGTCCAGGAAGCCGAGTATCAGGTCAGATATGGTTTTGAGATGACAAATGTTGCACGAAAATACTTCTATCCGTCACTTACTCTTACAGCAACAGGTGGATTAACTTCTACTGATGTTTCGAAGTTATTCAATGCCTCATCTGTGTTCTGGAATTTGATGGGAGGATTGACTCAGCCAATTTTCAACAACGGACTGAATAAGCAGCGTCTCAGGATAGCCCAGGCTAACCAGGAAGAATATCTTATAGCATTCAGGCAAACTCTTCTAAAAGCAGGCGAGGAAGTAGTTAATGCAATGCATGGATATGAGTCAGCATCTGAAAAATTATCATTAAGGACAAGCCAGATTGATTACCTTGAGAAATCCGTCGATTATACAATGGAATTGCTAAAATATACATCTTCCACTAATTATACCGATGTTTTAACTTCAGAAGTGAACCTGCTTTCGGCTCAGCTTAATGCCATAAATGACAGGTTACAGCAATTACAGGCAGTTGTATCGCTTTACCAGAGCCTTGGAGGTGGATGGAATCAATAAAAGACTGAGAGAGGATAATAATAATGGTTTAATGAATATATTTTGGAACAAATTTCTCTTCTGAAAACATTGTAGCTGTGTTAATTAACGCCAGATGCGAATATGCCTGAGGAAAGTTTCCCAGGAGTCTTTTTGTTCTGAAATCTATATCTTCACTGAAAAGACCCAGATGGTTGCCGCATGCTATAAGGTTTTCAAAAATACTTTTTGCTTCATCCTTCATCCCTGTCCTGTATAGCGCCTGAATAAGCCAGAAGGTACATATCGTGAATGATGATTCCGGTTTGCCAAAATCATCAGAATTGATATAGCGGTAAACCAACCCGTTATGAAAAAGTGCTTCTTTAACGGCAATAACTGTTTTTTGATATTTTACATCATCAGCAGAAACAAAACCATATTCTGCCATTAGCAATAAAGAGGCATCGATGTCAGAATGGCCATAAGTCTGGGTGAAAGTCTGCAGATTTGCGTTCCAGCCATTTTTTAAAACATCTTCTTTAATATCATTAGCAATACCTCTCCAGGTTTCGGCATAGTGGGGTCTATTGAGCAAGATTGCTATTTTAGATGCCCTGTCCATGGCAACCCAGCTCATAACTTTGGAGAAAACGAAGTGTTTCTCATCATTTCGTATTTCCCATATTCCCTTATCTGGCTTTTCCCAGTGCGTGGATACTGTCCTTGAGATATTTCGTACAATTTCCCAAATGTCTTCTATTTCGTCAAGTGTACCCGGAAAAAACTCATAATATTGGTGGATAACATTTAGCAAATAGCCAAAAACATCGTTTTGTCTTTGTGAAAAAGCAGCATTACCGATTCTTACAGGTTTTGAATTTTCGTAACCCGAAAGATGAGGAAGTTCAATTTCAGCAAGGTCTCTTTCACCTCTTATTCCATACATAACCTGGAAAGAATCGGTTTTGGATTTAAGAATCCCTTTCAGATAAACCATAAAAGCCTGAGCTGAATAATAATGCCCCATTTTAATTAATGTTTCAATTGACATTGACGCATCACGCAACCAGCAAAAACGGAAGTCCCAGTTACGTACTTCACCGATGGTCTCAGGGAGGCTTGTCGTTAACGCTGCAAGTACAGCCCCTGTAGGTTGATAGGACATTATCTTCAGTACAAGTAAACTTCTGCTTATTTCTTCGTTATATTTCTTATAATTTTTTGAACGGATTGTCCAGTTTAACCAGTAGACTTTGGTACGCTGGAATTCTACATACACCCTTTCTATATCAATATCAATGAGTTTCTGATTATATGATAATAAAATAAAACCATGTCTGGTAAGAGTTATTTCGTTTGAATCAAGTATATCATTAAAGCTTAAATTTGAGTAAAGGTAAATACAATCCGTAGGATTTAGTCGGGAGTAGGTCTTAATATGATTATCCACAATTATATTGGCGACCTCCTCCCTGGCATAATTAAAAACAGGGCAATATTTTACTCTGAAAACAGGAGTACCGGAAATAAGCTTAACATATCTGAAAATTTCAGATGGAGCAAAGTAGTCATTATCAGTTAGTTTATAACGAGGCATAAAGTCAATGACTTCGAACGTACCCTCAGCTGATTTATATTCTGTACATAAAACATTTGTCCCAATAAGGTATTTCTGGGATATAACATAATTATCATCAACAACAAAACTAAAGAAGCCTCCTGTATCATTATCAAGAAGTCTGGCGAAAATCGACGGAGAATCAAAATCTGGAAGACAGAACCAGTCAATACTTCCTTTATCTGATATCAGGGCTGCGGTTCTGCAATTCCCAATTACACCATAATTCAGGTTATTCATAGTAAGATCAGGTTATTTGTTGCAATCAATTATTTTAATGTTTTAAAACCAATAAATTTAACATCGCAAATATAACACTGAATTTATTGGTGTGGTTAAAAGTAAACCAATAAGTATCCTAATTGATAATATCCCCTAAAATAAAAGAAATTCAGTTTTTTGAGCGTATTATTAACTTCACCGCATTACCGGCTTCAACTGTGTTCCCCTAAAATAATTTACGGAGGAATAACCATTAATGAAAGCTTAAGAGAGATACTTAAGAGCAACAAACAGAAGTATTTTGAGTGATTTTGGAGCAAAACATGTTACCTTTGTTAATATTTAACACTATTCAATAGTTTTATTTCGGTTTTTAAAAGAGAAGTTCTTTCAAATCAGTTATATTTTTCTGGTCGCAATTAATTATTTTGATTACTCTCAAAATAAATTTAATTGTACCGGCAGGCTTATTTAAAAAAAAATTGTCAGGATGAAATTAACCATTTCTCTCATACTCTCTATCATTTTTGCAGTTGGTCTTGTAGCTTTTGGCTTTACATTGTATCAGAGTTCAACTGAGAAAAAAAGATTAAACAATGAGCTCGAACTTCGCACTGTTCAGGTGGTAAACGAAATATTTAAGGGTGATAGTCTGTTTTTTGAAAAGATTGACGGGAAGAACATTAATCATTTTGCCGACAGTATAAACAAGCGTTTTAATCTACTTGGGGTAGCTGTATATTACAATTACGACAGCATATTAACCAACTATTCTGCACATGTTCTGGTTAATTATTCTAAGGCCTATATTTTGCAATCGATAAATGCCGACTCCTCTATTGGAAATTTCTTTAAATGGGATGGTGAAAAAATATATCAATATGTAAAAGCTATAAGAAAAAGCGACAGATCACACAAGGCTGTAGTTTTTTACACTGATGCAGGCTATATAGATAATGTCCTTAGACGCATATGGTTCCGTAATTTTATGGGCTGGTTTGTCCAGGCATTCCTTTTATCTGTAGTTACACTTTTGATTATACGTTGGGGTATATTCCGGCAGATAAATAAAATAGTTGATTGGGCAAAAGCGTTAAGAACAGGTAATATAAGGCAATTAAAGCCTCATCCTCATATGGATTTTCTTGATCCTCTGCATAAGGAGATTGAGTCAATAGCAAAGGCTATGAATGATGCTAAAGCCACCGCTGAAGAGGAAGCTCGTCTGAGATCAAATGCTGAAGCCATATGGACGCCGGAGCGGTTAAAAATTGGAATGGGAAACCTTTTAAAGGGAAGGAAAATGATTGTTGTCTCCAATCGTGAACCTTATATGCACATCCATGAAGGGAAAGAGATTAAATGCATCGTTCCTGCAAGCGGAATGATAACTGCAATGGAACCAATACTTAAAGCTTGCAGCGGACTGTGGATTGCCTCAGGCACAGGTGATGCAGATAAAGAGACTGTAAACCGACATGATAAAGTTGAAGTCCCTCCCGAAGAACCCAGATATACCTTAAGAAGGTTATGGCTTACACCGGAAGAAGAAAAACATTTTTATTACGGCTTCTCAAATGAAGGTTTGTGGCCATTGTGCCATATTGCCCATACAAGACCAACATTCCGGAATGACGACTGGAAGTATTATAAGAAAGTGAATGAAGAATTCGCAAAAGCTGTTCTGGAGGAGACGAAAAATGAAGAAGAACCTTTTGTTTTAATTCAGGATTTTCATTTTGCACTTTTGCCTGAACTGATAAAAAGAGAAAAACCCAAAGCTAAAGTTGGCATATTTTGGCATATACCGTGGCCTAATCCTGAATCTTTTGGCATTTGTCCATGGCAAAGAGAGATTCTGGAAGGTATGCTCGGAGCCGATTTGATAGGGTTTCATACGCAGTATCATTGTAATCACTTTCTTGAAACAGTTAATAATGCTCTTGAATCGAGAGTTTTATGGGAAAATTTTTCAGTAAGGATGGGAGGCAGGACCACTTTTGTAAAACCGTTTCCTATTAGCATTGCTTTCACACCTAAGGATTATTACATTGATACACCGAAGATTAAGATTTCTCAACTGTTATCCGAATATGGTATCACCACTCAATTCTTAGGCATTGGAGTTGACAGAATTGATTATACAAAGGGAATAGTTGAAAAATTCCTTGCTATCGAACGGTTTCTCGAAAAGAATCCATCGTACATAGGTA
>DCFT01000039.1:8226-18171 GCA_002319885.1 Bacteroidales bacterium UBA1797 | reverse complement strand
GAAAAGAATCCATCGTACATAGGTAGATTTACGTTTGTTCAGATTGGAGCGCCGAGCCGTACACTGATTAAGAGTTATTCAGATACCGTTAGTGCTGTTGAAAACGAAACAAACAGGATCAATCTGCGGTTCAAATCAAAAAACTGGAAAGCTATTATTCTCTTAAAAAAACATCATAGCCATGAAGAAATAGCTCCCTTTTATTCATCAGCTGACTTTTGCATGGTAACATCGTTGCACGACGGGATGAACCTGGTAGCAAAAGAGTTTGTCGCATCACGCAATCAGAACGACGGATCACTTATCCTGAGCCGTTTCGCAGGAGCCTCACAGGAACTTCAGGGTGCGATTATTATTAATCCATACGATATAGAAAAATCAGCCGATGCAATAAAAACAGCAATAGAGATGACAAAAGAGGAACAGAATCAGAGAATGATCCAGATGCGATTGGTAGTAGTACGGCATAATATCTATTCCTGGGCTGCTTCTTTACTGGGAACCATGGCAACTATTAATTAGGTTAAGGTTAAGGCTCATTTCTTAAGTGCATTATAAAGTACAACAGCCGGATGTAATGCTACCCGACCGGTTCCATCCTTAATGTGATGTCTGCAACTTGTGCCGGGAGCAGAGATTATCGTAGCTGAATCGGAATTTCTTACTTCAGGGAACAAAACCATTTCGCCAACCTGGTTTGATAGTTCAAAATGTTCCTTTTCATAGCCAAACGACCCGGCCATCCCGCAACAGCCTGATGGGATTTCCTTAACAGAATAATTTACAGGTATAGAAAGCATTTCCATAGTAGGAGCTGAAGACGCAACGGCCTTTTGCTGGCAATGAGCATGGAGTAAGACACTTGCTTTTTCATTAACAAATGAACCGGAGCTGATTCGTCCGGCTCTGAATTCTCTGGTGATGAACTCATCAACCATAAAGCTGTTGATGGCAATTTTGTCAGCTGCTTTTTTAAGATCGCTTCCCGCTAACTCGGGGTATTCATCCCTGAACCCAAGGATCGCAGAAGGTTCAATTCCCACAAGTGGAAGATCCTCACAGATAATTCCTGATAGCATCTGAACATTTTTTCTTATTGTCTTCTTTGCAGTTCTTACCAGCCCTTTTGAAAGAAATGTTCTGGCGCTTACTTTGTGGCTTGCTGTGACCACTTTGTAGTTAAGTGATGTAAGGAGCCTTACAGTGGCTATTCCTGTCTCAGTGTCGTTAAAATCGCTGAATTCGTCGATAAACAGGCATACTGTTCCAACCGGTTGAGAAGGATTGATCTTTGAAAGGTTTTTCCTGGTCCATTTTCTGAGTGTGGTCTTGTAAATAAGCGGAATTGATCTTTCTGAAGCAAAGCCTGTTACTTTTTTTACAATTCCTGAGATGACTTTATTACTGACAAAGAAATTAAAAACGGACGGAGCTATGGTCCCTATCCTGTTAATTACTGATATATAGGCAATAAGACGTGTTCTGAGCGGTATTCCATGTTTATCGTACCAGTGTTGAAGAAACTCCGATTTGATTTTGGCAATATCAACACTCGAAGGACATTCCGATTTACAGCCCTTGCAGCCCAGACATAGATCAAGTATATCATATATCTCCCTGTGATCCCATGGATCGCCGTCCTGGCTGAGAAATTCCCGAACTACATTGGCTCTTGCCCTGGTACTTTTAAATTCATCGCCTGTTGCCATAAAACTGGGGCACATAGTTCCTCCGATTAATGCTGATTTTCTGCAGTCTGCTGTTCCGTTACATCTTTCTGCTGCCCTTATTATGCCATCACTTGACGAGAAATCATAAATTGTTTCTATTTCCCGGGTGGGTGCCCCGGGAAGGTACCTCAGTTGTGTGTCCATCGGAGGAGTGACTGTTATCTTCCCCGGGTTTAAAATGTTAGCGGGATCCCAGCTTTCTTTAACCTTCTTAAGCAGGTTATAGTTGTATTCTCCCAGGATAATCGGGATAAACTCGCCTCTTAACCTGCCGTCGCCATGCTCCCCGCTCAGTGAACCCCTGTATTTTTTAACGAGATATGCTGTTTCAAGTCCGATTTCTCTGAAGATCTTTACATCTTTAGTATCTTTCAGATTGAGTACAGGCCTTATATGAAGTTCGCCGGAACCAATATGCGCATGAAACACTGCATCTTTACCATATTTAGCCAGTAATAGCTCTATTTCATCCATATACTCGGGCAAACGCTCGACACTGATTGCAGTATCCTCTATGAGTGTTACAGGTTTTGCATCTCCTTTCATATTGGAAAGAACTCCAAGTCCGGCTTTTCTAAGATCCCAGACTTTTGAAATATCTTTTCCTTTAATTACAGGAAAAGAATATCCATAATTTGCAGTTTTGAGTGCTGCTATCATCTCAGCGGCAACTTTGTCAATCTCTTCCGGCTTTTCCCTTACAAATTCGACTATCAGTATTGCAGCAGCTTTTCCTTCGAGAAAAAAACGGTTGTTTCTCTGACTTGCATTGTCTTCAGTAAGTTCAAGTATGCGGTTATCCATCATTTCAACCGCTGAAGGCTTGTATTTCAATGCTATCAGGTTAGCTTTAAAAGCGTCGTTTCTTTTCTTGAGATGAACACATATAAGTGCTTTATTTACAGGTGGTAATGGAACCAGATTGAGCTTAACTTCAGTTGTTACAGCGAGTGTACCTTCCGATCCAGTCAACAACTTACAGAAATTGAACTTCAGGTCAGATTTTTCATCAAACACCACTGAATCCAGTAGTTGATCAATAGCATAACCCGTATTTCTGCGGTGCACCTTAGGATCGGGGTAACCATCCCTGATTTTTTCCTGATTTACACTATTCCCAAGAATGCTTTTAATATTCCTGTAAATATTGCCTTCCAGGTTATTCTGACTGCATTTATTCTCGAATTCATCCTTACTAAGTGGTTTGAAGATTGCTTCACTTCCGTCGCTCAGAAGAGCATTTATCTCAATTGTATGATCCCTTGTTGATCCATACACAATAGAATGTGATCCACATGCATTATTTCCCACCATGCCGCCGATGTTGCACCGATTTGAAGTAGATGTCTCAGGTCCGAAAAACAAACCCTGTTCTTTAAGTTTCAGATTAAGCTCATCGAGTACCACACCTGGTTCTACTCTTACCCACATCTCCTCCTTGTTTATCTCCAGAATATTATTCATATATCGCGAGATATCCACAATAATTCCGGAACTGACTACCTGTCCTGCGAGCGATGTGCCTGCTGCCCTGAGAGTTACACGTGATTTATTCAAGGCTGCAAATTGCATGATCTTCCTGATGTCTGAGGCATTTTTTGGCCATGCAACAGCTGAGGGTTCTTCTTTATAGACGGATGCGTCAGTAGAATAAAGAGTTGTGGTTATCTTATCGTATTTGAGATCGCCATCAAGGTTCTTTCCAAGTATATCCAGCAGAGAATAAAAAGTATCCATTTAAATAGGTCTGTTTTAATCCGCTAATTTAGGAAAATGATTGAATCATACTTTTTATGATGTCAATTTAGTCGGATTTATTTTTATAAATGGGATATTAATGATTTTAATCATGCTCCACAAAATTGTTTAATAGAACTTTTTTTTCGTACATTTATCAAAAAAAATTGAACTTATTAATATACTGATACACAATGGAATTATTAGATCGCATCAAACAAAATGCCAGAAAACACAATATGCGGATTGTGCTTCCTGAAGGGTATGAAGAAAGAACAATTAAAGCTGCCGATATTGCTATAGAAGAAGAATTGGCTCAGATAATTCTGATCGGAGATCCATCGGAGATAAATTTACATGCTGCCAAACTTGGACTTAAGAATATTTCCAGGGCTAAAATCGTCAACCCAAAGGCACATGAGAATAAAGATCATTACGTCAGTATGATGGTCGAACTCAGGAAAAGCAAAGGTATGACCCGGGAAGAAGCTTCTAAGCTTATTGAAGATCCTCTTTACCTGGGTGTACTGATGATAAAGAATGGTGATGCGGATGGAGAAGTTTCAGGTGCAGATCATGCTACAGGAGATGTGTTGCGTCCTGCCTTCCATTATGTTAAGACAGCACCCGGAATTTCCGTTGTTTCCGGTGCGTTTATAATGATTCTTCCTGACAAGAGCTTTGGGGAAAATGGCGTTATTATATTTGCGGATGGGGCAGTACATCCTAATCCAAATGATAAAGAACTTGCAGAGATTGCTGTTGCGTCGGCACATACAGCCAGGGCAATTGCAGGATTTGAACCAAGGATTGCAATGTTAAGCTTTTCTACAAAAGGAAGTGCAAGACATGAAATGGTAGATAAAGTAGTAAATGCCACAAGAATTGCTAAAGAGATGGCACCCGATCTTCAGTTAGATGGTGAGCTTCAGGCTGATGCAGCTCTTGTTGAAGCAATTGGAAAAAGTAAAGCTCCGGGCAGTCCGATTGCCGGAAAAGCAAATGTTCTCATATTCCCTGATCTGAACTCAGGAAATATTGCCTATAAACTTGTGCAACGACTTGCTCACGCTGAAGCAATAGGTCCGATATTGCAGGGAATGGCTGCCCCGATTAATGACCTGTCGAGAGGTTGCTCGGTAAACGATATTGTAAGTATGATAGCAATAACGTCAAATCAGGCTGCTGGTCTGAAAAAGTAGGAGCCAGGTCTCTCATTTATAAATGTTACAGAAGAATAAAAATCAAAAAATAATAATATAAACATGTCAGGAAATATTGAAAGGTTGGAGGATTACGGACTCTCGAAAGACAATAAGCCAAAAACTCTGTTTGCAAGGGTAGGTATTATTGGAGCAGGTTCAGTTGGCCAGAATATTGCCAGGATGGTTAGTTCCAAAGGACTCGATGTGATAATAATTGATCTTACAAAAGAGAAAATCGATCAGGCATTTATTGATATGGCCAGAGAACTTGACCGGATGATCGAGAGATGGGGTATGACTAATTCCGAAAAACTTGGAATATTATCGCGGATAAAAGGAACCACCGAATACGCAAGTTTAAAAGGATGCGATATTGTGATAGAAGCTATCAAATCATCAAGCAGGGACAGAACCCATGATGAACGTTCAGCAATACTTAAGAAAATTGAAATGAGTGTTGACAGGGATACTATCATTGCCACAAACTCATCTACACACGTAATAACCGAATTAACTGCCGATCTTACTTTTAAGGACCGTTGTCTGAGTTTCCATTTTCTTACTCCTGAAGCAGATGCCAGAGTTGTGGAAATTGTAAAAGGTCTGTATACTTCTCAGGAAGCGTATGATAGTTCAATCAAATTTGCCAACTTAATTGGTAAGAAAGTTGTTCCTGTGAAAGAATCTCCGGGAATAATAAGCACGCGACTCATTGTTCCTTTTATAAATGAAGCCTGTGAAATACTAATGGAAGGCGTCGGAACGATGGAGGATATTGATCTCACAATGAAGGTTGGATTTGGTTTGCCTCTGGGACCTTTTGAAATGGCTGACAAGATCGGGCTTGATAAAATATTAAGATGGTGTGAAAACTTATATGATGAATTCGGTGACCTGAAATACAAAGCTTCACCAATCCTTAAAAAACTAGTAAGGGCTAACCAGTGGGGAAGACGCACAGGCAGGGGATTTTATGAATATAATAAAGATGGAGTGAAAATTATAAATAGTTCCCCTATTGTTTAGCAATTACAATATCCATTAAAACGATAATTTTTATTAAAAAACTTTTCTATAATGAAAATATTAGTTCTTAACTGTGGTAGTTCATCAATTAAATATCAGCTGTTCGATATGACCTCTGGTGTGGTACTGGCAAAAGGCATTGTTGAAAAAATTGGTCTTAAAGGTTCGTTTCTGAAAAATGAAAGATTCGATGGAGATAAAGTAAAGCTTGAAGGTGAGATACTTGATCATCAGACTGGCATTGAGTATCTTCTCGGATTATTGGTAAGTGAAAAGAGAGGCGTGATAAAAAGCCTTAATGATATAGATGCTATTGGTCACCGCTTAGTCCATGGAGGAGAAACTTTCAAGGGCAGCTGCTATCTCGACGAAGTTACTATAAAAGGAGTGGAGGACTGCTCAGATCTTGCTCCGCTTCATAACCCTGCCAACCTTAAGGGGATATATGCAATGCAGGCTGTTCTTCCAAATGTACCTCAGGTAGGCGTTTTTGATACTTCCTTTCATCAGACAATGCCTGATTATACTTTTATGTATGCTCTGCCATATTCACTTTATAAGAAATATGGAATAAGACGTTATGGTTTTCATGGAACAAGTCACAGCTATGTATCAAAAAGAGCATGCGAAATCCTTAATCTAGATTATGATAAGCAGAAAATCATCACATGCCACCTGGGTAATGGGGCATCAATCACAGCAATAAAAGATGGCAAATCTCTCGACACTTCGATGGGACTTACACCAGTTGAAGGTCTTATTATGGGCACCAGGTCGGGCGATGTTGATGCAGGGGCACTCACTTTAATTATGGAAAAAGAAGAAATTGACTTTTCTTCTCTTAACACTCTTCTGAATAAACATAGCGGCGTTTTGGGCATCTCAGGGATCTCATCTGATATGAGAGAGGTAGAATCGGCTGCTGAAGAAGGTGACGAACGTGCTGTACTGGCTCTGAGGATGTATGAATATCGCGTTAAAAAATATATAGGAGCCTATGCTGCCGCTATGGGTGGCGCTGATCTGCTTATATTTACCGGAGGGATAGGAGAAAATGGCTCGGAAACCAGGGAAAACATATGCAGGGATCTTGAGTATATGGGTCTGGAATTTGATAAAAGTATAAATGCCGGTGTTCACGGTAAAGAATTGGTTATAAGCAAAAAAGATTCTAAAGTAACTGTGATGATTGTGCCTACAAATGAAGAGTTCGTCATCGCATCGGAAACCCGTGAAATTGTTGAGCATCGCTTAGTATGATTTATTAACCTAAAATCCTGATTCAATGGTGTTAAAAAACATGAATGACCTGAAACATCTTGTTGACGGGGAAGCCAGAAAGAAGCTTGTTCTGGCTGCCGCCGAGGATCAACATTCCCTTGGTGCAGTTATCAAAGCATGGAAAGAAAATATTATTGAACCTATCCTTGTCGGGGACGCAGAGGGGATTCATAATATTTGTGCTGCAAATAATTATGATATCACAGGCCTCAGGATTATTAATGTAACTGATCCGGAGAAGGCCGTTGAAACTGCTGTCAGGATGGTCAGCAGCAAACAGGCCGATGTACTAATGAAAGGAAAGATTGGTACCGCTACTGTACTTAAAAGTATTCTTAATAAGGAATGGGGACTGAGAACCGGGAAACTGCTATCACATTTTGCTTTGTTTGAAGCAGATACCTATCATAAAGTGATTGCGGTAACTGATGTGGCAATGAATATAGCTCCAACACTTCATGATAAGATAGCTATTGTCAATAATTCTGTTGCATGTCTTAACAGGCTGGGTTATAAAATGCCAAAGGTTGCGGTTCTTGGTGCAGTTGAAATGGTTAATGAGAATATGCAGGCTACATTAGATGCAGCCCTTCTGTCAAAAATGAATCAACGCGATCAGATCAAAAACTGTATCATTGATGGCCCTCTTGCTTTCGATAATGCTGTAAGTCTTGAAAGTGCACAGCTTAAAGGAATTAAAAGCGAAGTAGCCGGCGACACCGATATTTTACTGATGCCTGATATTGAGGTAGGAAATGTACTCTATAAATCGTTGGTATTCTTTGCAAAGGCAAAAGTTGCTTCAATTATACTGGGAGCCATGGTTCCTATCGTTCTGACATCAAGATCAGATTCCGAGGAGGCAAAATTTGACAGTATACTTTTAGCTGCAGCTGCCAGCAGATAGAATGAATATGATAAGAACGCTTGAACAGATGGAAAAAAAGGTGCTTATGCTTAAAAAGAAGCACCGTGTTGCTGTTGCATCGGCACAGGATAGTAATACTATCGGTGCAATTAATAAAGCGGTTAAAAAGGGCTTAATTGAAGCAATTCTTATAGGCAATACAGCAGAAATTAAAAAAACATGCAAATCGGAAGGTATCGATGACAGCATTTTTACCCTGATCGAATCACCTGATGAAATCCGGGCATCTGCCGAAGCGGTAAAACTCGCAAAAACCGGAGGAGCCGATATTGTAATGAAAGGCCTGGTTGGGACAGACAAATTTCTAAAAGCTGTGATGGATAAGGAAAAAGGACTGATGCTGCCGGATGCTGTAATAAGTTATGTTTGCGCTTTGGAAATACCTTTGTATCATAAGCTTCTTTTCATTACTGATACTGCCGTGATACCATTTCCAAACCTCGAACAGAAGATCGCAATGGCCAGGTATGCTATTGAAATGGCTCAGAAGTTTGGTATAGAAAAGCCTAAAATTGCACTTATCGGCGCTTCTGAGAAAATGAGCCGTCATTTTGAAAATTCAATTGATTACTCAATAATGTGCAAAATGGCTGATAGAAACCAGATAAAAGATTGTATTATGGATGGCCCGCTTGATATCTTCCTTGCATGCGATAAAAAGAGTCTCGCTATTAAAGGGGTTGAAACTCCGGTTAATGGTGATGCAGATATACTTCTCTTCCCTTCACTCGAATCGAGTAACCCTTTCTATAAGGGCCTTATGCTGTTTGCCAACTGTGAGCTGGCAGGACTGATCAGGGGAACTGAGAAACCAGTAATTGTTATGTCGAGAAGTGAAAGCGAATTATCCAAGTATTTTTGTATAGCGCTTTCGTGTCTGATGGCGTAATAATATATCATTCACAAACCTGTTGCTACTTACATTCCGATTTATGATAAACCGACTGATTCTCGCAATAAATCCCGGATCAACATCAACGAAATTTTCTCTTTTTGAAGAGGAAAAGCTGGTTTTTGAAAAATCACTCAGGCATACTGCTGATGAATTAAAGAATTTCAAGAAAATATCAGATCAGTTTCATTTTAGAAAGAATCTGATAATGAATGAATTAGAAATACGGAAAATAGACCTGGAAAAGATTGCTGCGGTAGTTGGCCGTGGAGGACTGGTAAAACCGATCGAATCAGGGATATATAAAGTAAATCAAAGAATGAAAGATGATCTGATAGCCGGTTATTCAGGTCAGCATGCCAGTAATTTAGGAGGACTTATTGCGGATGACATTGCATCGTCATTGTGCTGCGCTACGGCATATATTGTTGATCCCGTGGTTGTAGATGAACTTCATCCGGTTGCAAGAATATCAGGAAATCCGGAAATTGAACGTAAATCAATTTTTCATGCGCTTAATCAAAAGGCCGTCGCCCGTATTTATGCTGCTTCAAAAGGAAGGAAATATGAAGAATTGAACCTTATCATTGCTCACATGGGAGGAGGAATAAGTGTTGGGGCCCATCAGCATGGAAAGGTAATTGATGTAAATAATGCTTTGGACGGAGATGGTCCTTTTTCACCCGAACGTTCGGGAGGATTACCTTCAGGACAATTGATTGATCTATGTTTCAGCGACAGATTCACTTATGAAGAGCTGAAAGCGATGATTACAGGAAGAGGAGGAATGATGGCTTATCTTGGAACTAATAATTTTATTGATGTCTGCATGATGGCAGATGAAGGCAATAAGAAAGCTCTGCTTATAAAGGAGGCTGTCTCATACCAGGTTGGCAAAGAAATAGGTGCACTGGCTGCTGTTTTGAACGGCAAAGTTGATGCTATTATTCTTACAGGAGGAATGGCTTACCAGGAATCACATATAAGCAGTATAAGGTCAATGGTGGAATTTATCGCAGATGTTGTTGTTTACCCCGGAGAAGATGAGTTAAAGGCTCTGGCCTTTAACGGGTTGTTGGCACTGGATGGGAAAATCGAGATCAAAACATATATATAATTGCAGGGACGTTGCAATTGTAGGGACGT
>DCFT01000039.1:0-7974 GCA_002319885.1 Bacteroidales bacterium UBA1797 | reverse complement strand
TGCAATTGTAGGGACGTTGCAATTGCGGGACGTTGCAATTGTAGGGACGTTGCAATTGTAGGGACGTTGCAATTGTAGGGACGTTGCATGCAACGTCCCTACAATTCCGATCACGGATTACCAATTGCCACTGGAAGGATCTTTCCATTAAAGAACTTATTACCTGACAAAGCAAAACCCGAAATAAATTCAGCCATTTGTTCTGCATCAACAGGGGCTTTGTGCCCTGGAAATGCTTCTTCAAGCATCTCAGTTTGCACTGCACCCAATGCAAGACAGTTTACACTTACACCAGAACCTGCAAATTCTACAGCCAGACATTCTGTAAGACAAGCTAATGCTGCTTTAGATGCGCTATAATAGGAGAGTCCTGCATATTTTGCACTTCCCTGGAAACCTCCCATGCTTGAGATGTTCACAATATGAGAACCTGAAGTCATCATTGGTTTAAGAACCCTGATGAGTGAGGCAGGTCCGAAAAAATTTGTCTCCATGATCAGCCTTCCTTCATCATTGGTCATTTCAAGAAAATCCTTTGCAATCAGAAACCCCGCCATATTTATAAGAATATCGACGCTTTTAAAACAACTGAAAACTGACTGACTCAATTTTTCCTTCTGGCTGTCAAAATGTGAAATGTCGAGAACGAAGGATTTAACATTCTTATATCTGGATGAAAGAGTAGCCAGAACTTCTTTATTTCTTCCAGTCACAAAAAGAAGATTACTAGTATCTTGTGCAAGGTAATCTACAATTTTCCTTCCGATACCTCTGGTGCCTCCGTTGACGATAATATTCATTTTGCACTTTTTAAGATGAATTAACTTATTAACCGGAATTTATTTGTATTAAAGATATTTAATAAAACAGACTATCAGTAATTATGAAAATAAAAACCTATCGCCTGGGTCGGATAAACGAAGAATATAAAATACAAAACATTAATTGAAACCACTGTTATTTATATCATATTTAAACAGGATATAGTATATTTGCGATTGTTTGTATTAAATATTAGTATTTTGGTATAAATATAAAATTTACTAGTTATAAGTAGAACAAATTTATCAGAATAACAAGATAATTTAATCTAGTTGAAATGAAAAACAGCAAAGTAGCGATCATCGGATGTGGGAATATAGGGATATCAATCTTACAAGGGCTGTTAAAAGAGCAGTCTCTGCCTGCAGAGAACATTACCGCAACAAGAAGAAATATAGGTGAGCTAGCCAGTATGAAAGATTCAGGTGTAAGTCTGTTATCAGATAATATTGAAGCAGTTAATAGATCCGGTCTTATAATAATTGCGGTAAAACCTTACAACATTGTAAGCGTTCTGGAAGAATTGAAGGATCATCTCAATCCTGATCATCACTTGCTTATTTCTGTAACAGCCGGAGTGACTATCAATAAGATTCAGGAAATTATTGGCACGAAAATTCCTGTTTTCAGAGCTATGCCAAATATTGCAGCAAGTGTTTGCAAGTCAGTTACATGTATTTGTCATAGTGGTGTAAAGGCGAAGGATATTGAATCGGTAAAACAGCTGTTTGATATAATAGGAACAACAATTACCATAGATGAGGATCTCATGGAATCAGCCACTATTTTGGGAGCCTGTGGTATCGCATATGTACTGCGGTTTATAAGAGCTATGATTCAGGGTGGTATACAGATCGGGTTTGACGCTTCATCGGCGAGCTTAATAGTAAATCAGACTGTCAAAGGTGCTGCAGAGTTACTTATAGAAGGGCATCAGCATCCCGAATTTGAGATTGATAAGGTTACAACTCCAAAAGGATGTACAATTGTAGGATTAAATGAAATGGAGCACAACGGATTCAGCTCCTCATTGATAAAAGGCCTTGTTGCTTCATTTGATAAAATTGAAAAGTAAGTGATAATCAAAAAGTATTACCCGGCTTCTCGCTTTCAAGGTGTTTATTTAAAAAAGATTGGATGCATAATATATTAATAAATGCATTTTTTCGTTTATTTGTATCAGTCACTTAAGAAACAACAGGCTTGAAAAAATAACCTTAATAATAAAGTACTTCCATGATACGTTTTTCCCGGATTATCTTTTTAATTAGTTTTCTTTTATTTGCTTCATATTCAATACTCTCAGCACAGAAAACGAAGGAAGATCAATTTCCCTATGATCAGACCGGACCGGAAAAAGCACCCCCATTCAGAGAAAGACTGTTTTTTGGTGGAAATTTCGGCTTACAATTTGGTAGTATTACAGACATCCAGTTATCACCAGTTGTCGGATACTGGGTTTTACCCAGACTTGCTGTTGCTGTGGGACCCACCTACAGGTATTATAAAGACTATGAGGTTGCTACAGCTCTGTATGGTGGGAAAGGATATGTACAATTAGTTGTTATCCAGGATATTGGTTCATTTATTCCTATGGGAGTTCATACGGGAGTTTTTCTCCATGCAGAGGATGAATTACTTAGTCTCAAGTCTTCATTTTGGAAATATCCTTACCCTTATACATCCGATAGATTCTATGTAAATACTCTACTTGTCGGCGGAGGAATAAGTCAGCAGATAGGGCGCAGAGCCTCATTAAATTTTATGCTTTTATGGCCTTTAAATGATTCAGGCTATAGTATCTACTCCAAACCGGAAATGAGAATATCTTTCACTTTCTGATTCTCTCTCTTATTGCTTATGATATTCCGGGTTTTAAATAATTATCCGGAATTTTTATATTGGACTTATTGCCTACCGGTAATTTCAATTATATTTGCACCTTTAAAAAAATAAGTTGAGATGAAAATTGAAAATAATAAAATGGTCTCTCTGATTTATGAACTGAGAGAAAATGATTCAAATGGAAGAATTATTGAAGCGCTGGATGAGACAAGGCCTCTGAAATTCATCTATGGAACTGGCAGATTGCTCCCCGTTTTTGAATCAAATATAAATATGTTGAATGAAGGAGATAATTTCAGATTCACTCTTAATTCAGGAATGGCCTATGGAGAAAAAAGGGAAGAGATGATTATCAATGTTCCTGTTTCTGTGTTTGAAAACGATGGAAAATTGAATGAAGACATTTGCAGGGTGGGTAATGAAGTACCGATGACTGATTCGGAAGGAAATCCTTTAACCGGAATCATAAATGAAATCACGGAGACATATGTAAGGATGGATTTCAACCATCCTATGGCCGGTATTGATCTGTTTTTTTCAGGGAAAATTGTTGAAGTCACAGATGCTTCGGAGGAAGAGATTGCAGGAGCAAATCACACCTGTTCTTCCTGTGGAAGTAACAGCAATGAAGGCTGCTCAGGCTCATGCAGTTAACGGAAGTGTTTTTTTTCAGATATTAAGTGTTTCTCCTTCTGATTTTGCTATAATAACGGCACCGCATGTATCTCCAAAAACATTGATCGTTGTACGGAACATATCCAGTATGCGGTCAACTGCTAAAATAAGTCCTATTCCTTCGAGCGGAAGACCAACTGCGTTCAGAACAACAGTCATCATAACCAACCCGGCCATAGGAATCCCGGCTGAGCCGATCGCGGCAAGCAGAGCTGTTAAAACAACAATTACCTGTTGTCCGATCGTAAGATCAATTCCATATGCCTGAGCAATAAAAATCACTGCAACACATTCATACAAAGCGGTTCCATTCATATTTATCGTAGCGCCAAGAGGGAGTGTAAAACTGGTAATTTTATTGGAAACACCATCTTCAAATTCAACAGCTTTCATACTCAGTGGAAGAGTTGCATTCGAGGAAGATGTTGAAAAAGCCGTCAATAACGGTGTTACCATGTTTTTAAGATGTTTTACAGGATTTGCCTTGCCTAGCAATTTCACTGCCAGTGGAAGAGTGACAAGTCCATGGATCAGCAATCCAAGCATTACTGTTATAAAGTAGAGTCCCAGTCGGCTTATGACTTCACTTATTTCATTCCCCATTTGTATCTGCTGTGCAATTACTCTGGCTGTAATGCTGAATATTCCAGCAGGAGTAAATGCGATAACAAAGAGAGTGATCTTCATAATGACATCAAGTGCAGCATTAAAAACATCAACTATAAGTATCCTTGGCTTATCATCCACTTTGGTTATAAAAAAACCGAATAAGATGGCAAAGAATATAATTGAAAGCATCTGACCTTTCATCAGGGCTTCAAAAATATTTGAAGGGATGATATTAATGAGGGTTGTCCCAAAACTATCGTGAATGGAAGATAGATTTTCGACAGATGTTTTAAAACCAAGATCAGCTCCAACACCAGGTTTAATGACCCTGACAAGTAGAAATCCCGTAAGAATTGCGGCCAAAGTCGATAAAACATAATATCCCATTGTTTTTAACCCAAGCCTTCCGAGATTATCTGCATTTCCAACACTTGCCACTCCTGTGGATATAGATAATAAAATAAGAGGGATGATTATCATATTCAATGCCCGGAGAAACAGAACTCCGAACCAGTTTGTATAGTTTGTAGCATCAGGGAAAAAATATCCAAAAAAACCACCTGCTATTAATGTTATAAGAATCTGATAATGAATTGGGATTGAAAATCGGCGTTTGATCATAGCTCTGTCAATTATTCTGATAAAGGAAATTAATCTTTGGGATAATTCCCGATAAAAAAGAAAATTTTTAATAACCTCCATTATTCACTTAAGCCAGGACTGCCGTATTTGAAAGCGAATAGTCACTTAGCGTTGCAAAAACGTTTGTAATGGGGTTATTAAAAATATAGTATCGGCAATTCGATTGCATTACTATACTAAAAGCATAAATCGCTACTCTTAAATAAGAAAACAGAAAATTGGGAATAAGCTTCAGCGATAGAACCTGAACCTTCCCAGAATTGAATATTTTGACCTTATCAGCAGGGTAGTCATAAATATTCATTTTTTTGAGTTATTACACTTTTCTAAAAGAATTCTATAACCCCTGGAAATTTACTGAACGTGTAAAATTGTATTTAATTGCCGGGAATAAGTGAAATTACATTTGTAAACCACTGTAATCTGGTATTTTATTTACATGTGTAATTATCTTCATGAACAAATCGCATTACAAAATTAAATATTTCCAGATATAAATTTTGTACTATCATAAATCACATAAAACCAATAATATAACCGCATTTATATATAGTAAATAGATACTATTATTATGAAATGACCGGGATAATTGATCGCTTATACTTAGGAATAAGCCTTAACATACTATATACCATATAAATACAAAACTAAACTTCTGTAACACTTTATGTAAATTGATTTTTAATGAACTATTAATGAATTAGTTACAAATATATTGAATTTAATCTGTTTAGGACGAATGTTGCTTAATTACATATGTAAATGAATATAATTACAAATGGAAATTTAAATATGTTTACATTTGTAATAGTTAATATTGTTACAATGAAAGAGCGTTTACTTGAATTTTTAAAGAATGAAAACAAATCCTCTGCACAATTAGCCGAGGAAATTGGTGTTCAGGCTTCAGGTATCTCCCATATACTTTCGGGAAGGAACAATCCCAGTCTCGATTTTGTATTAAAAATGCTTGAGAAATACCGTTATCTCTCGACTGATTGGCTATTATTTGGCAAAGGAACAATGTATAAAGAGAGCAAAATGCAGAATCTGTTTGATTATGATCCATCATATAACACCATAAAGCCTGAGATAGAAGAGCAAAACACTCTTTCAGCGGCTCATTTGGATAATAATCGGGCCAAAGAAACAATAACTGACAGCGAAACTGTTGATTCTCAAAAGAAAATAGCTTCAGAAGTTGTAAAAATAGTGTGGTTTTATGAAGATAGCAGTTTTGAAGAATTTTTTCCGCGCCGGTAATAGACAAAGAATGATTTTAGCTGTTTAGACAAATATCATTAGTATTAATTTTTTGAAATCAGTCATTACAATTATCTTTGTCATAAATGTACACCAGATGGCAAAGCGCATTGATGATCTCAAAGTAATTGGAAATAAGCGCCTTAATAACGATTTTTTTATTCTCGAATTATTTGCCGGCACAAATATTGCCGATTTCAAACCAGGTCAGTTCGCACAGGTCAGGATTGATGGCAGCAAGGAAACATTTCTGCGTCGGCCTGTCTCTATTCATGATGTTGATTATGAGAATAATACGTTTAAAATTCTGATTCAGATAGTCGGGAAGGGTACTAAAATGCTCTCCGGACTGGCAGAAGGAGATTTGCTTAATATTATATACCCATTAGGCAATTGGTTTACTCTTCCTGAAAAAACTGAAAAAGTGTTGCTGGTTGGTGGTGGATGTGGGATAGCGCCTCTGCTATTTCTAGCCAGGTATTTTAAATTCAATGGTTTCATTCCTGATATCCTTCTCGGTTTCCGAAACAATGCAAGGATAATTGAGTTTGAAGAATACAGTAAAATTGGGAATGTCTTCATTACAACCGAAGATGGATCTGTTGGAGAGAAAGGATATGTAACCAGCCACTCTGTTTTTTCAACGCAGAAATATGACAGGATCTGTTGTTGCGGACCTGAGACAATGATGAAGGCACTGGCAGCTTATAGTAAAAACCGGAATATTATATGTGAAGTATCACTCGAAAACCTCATGGCTTGTGGAATAGGAGCCTGTTTGTGTTGTATAGTCGATACAGTAAAAGGCAATATTTGCACATGTACTGACGGACCGGTGTTCAATGTAAATGATTTAAAATGGTGAATCTAGGTTTTTCTATTGGTGATCTGCACTTTAAAAACCCGGTGTTAACAGCCTCCGGCACATTTGGCTATGGATCGGAATTCGATGATTTTATTAATGTCTCCAGGCTTGGAGGGATTGTCCTTAAAGGAACCACTTTGGAACCGAGGGAAGGCAATCTTTATCCCAGAATGGCCGAGACCCCTTCAGGAATGCTTAATGCTGTTGGTTTGCAGAACAAAGGCATCGATTACTTTGAAGAACATATTTATCCGAGGGTTATTAACTATGATACCAATGTTATAGTTAATATAAATGGAAGTTATATTGAAGACTATATAGCTCTTGCAGAGAGGGTTAATAAACTAAAGAAAATCAGGGCCATCGAGCTCAACATCTCATGTCCTAATGTAAAAATGGGTGGAATGGTATTTGGGACCAACCTCGATTCTTCACGTGAAGTAACAAGAGAGGTAAGATCTGTCTATTCAGGTAAGCTTATTGTCAAATTATCTCCTAATGTTACAAATATTGTCGATTTTGCCAGGGTTGTTGAAGAAGAGGGCGCTGATTCAGTCTCCCTTATCAATACTTTGCTGGGGATGTCGGTTGATGTTGCAAAAATGAAACCTTCTCTGTCAACTGTAACAGGAGGTCTTTCCGGTCCGGCTATAAAACCGGTGGCATTAAGGATGGTCTGGCAGGTCGCAAATGCTGTAAAAATACCGGTAATAGGAATCGGAGGGATAATGTCAGCTTCCGATGCTCTGGAATTTATCCTGGCCGGTGCAAGCGCAATTCAGGTAGGTACAGCTTCATTCATTGATCCACAGTCCTCTGTCAAAATTCTCGAAGGAATTGAAAGTTATCTTTTACTAAAAGGCTTTTCTGATATAACTGAAATAACAGGTTTCATAAATCGTACCACCTGAACAGAGAGAACAGAAATAAAAATTTTAAAACATTTTTAACCTGATTAATACAATCTCTCTTTTTTGCTTTAAATTTGTAAGAAAATAAAAACATATTGTTTAAATCTATTAAATAACCAGTATAAAAATGTCTGAAAGTTTACAAATTGATAATCTTGATAAGAAAATTCTTGATATTATCACAAAAAATGCAAGGATACCTTACCTTGAGGTTGCCAGGGAGTGTGGAGTCTCGGGAGCAGCTATTCACCAGCGTGTACAACGTCTGATAAGGATCGGTGTTATTCGGGGTTCTGAATTTAAAGTTGATCCTGTTATGGTGGGTTTTAAGACCTGTGCATA